>CAZCVH010000018.1:0-16994 GCA_964502115.1 uncultured Geminicoccaceae bacterium | reverse complement strand
GGCAGACATGGACGACCTCGCGGTGGTCGTCGAAGGCTTCGAGATCGAACACGGCTCGGGCCCCTCAGCGCTTCCGTGTGGCCATCCTATAACGCGAATGGCGCGAAAAGGGCTTTCGATCCGTCCCGCCGTCGGCTTGCTCGACGAAAGATCGAACGCTCGCGCCGTGCCGCGGCGACGGGGGAGCGTTCGATGCGGCCGCCGGACGCCTTGGAACACGGCCTGCGGCCCGCCCAACCGCGCCCGATCCGCACTCGGCTCGATGACGTCGGGCTTAGGCGCCCTCGTCGGCCGCCGCTCGCGTCCGGGCCGCGGCGCGCACGCCGGCCTCGTCGTGCGCCAGGGCGCAGCGGGCGAGTGCGGCGACGAGGCGGGGAAACTCCGGCGGCGGCACCAACCCCGCGAGCTCCTTCACCGAGCGCGCCAGCCCCAGCTCCTTCGCGGCGCTCCACGCCTTCTTGTCGCAGAACGGGTAGAGCTCGTCCCAGGCGGCCTGGGCCTCGCGGCAGAAGATCTTCGCCCCCGTCGGCCCGAGCGCCGGGATCTCCTGCCAAAGACGCTGCGTCGCCTTGGCGTCGCCGCCGACGGTGACGCGCAGCCGGCGCAGATCACCGTCGTAGCGGTCGCGGACGTGCGCCGCCGCCTCGCCCAAGCGCCGCGCCGTGCGCTCGTCGTAGCGGGTGTAGCGGGCGCGATCGAGCACCGCGATCCGCTCGTCGACGGCGCTCGCCGCGAGCGCGTCGGCCGTCGTCCAGCCGGCCTCGTCGACGGCCCGTGCCGCCTTGGTGGCGATGCGGGCGTCGATGCGCGCGCTGTAGAGAATGCAGGTGACCAGCCAACAAAAGAGCGCCTCCGGGGTATCGCGGGCGAGCGCGATGTCGAGCTCGTCGGCGAAGGTCCGCCCGTGGCGCTCCAACAGCGTGGCGACACGTCGCTCGGTCCTCGTCGTGTCGGTCATGGAGTTTTCCGAAGGCTCATCGCGAACGCGCGGACGATGCCGCGGGTTGCGGCGACGGGCGGTTGGCAGACGCGTCGGCTTCGGTTTTGCTGACGGGCGTCTCGAGATCCGCGCACCATCGAAGGAGCAGCATGACGGACTTCGACGCGGCGGGGGCGGCCACGGCCCCGCTGATCCCCTCTCGCCTCACCATCTGCGGTCTCGGCGAGCTCGCGGGCTTCGCCGACGCCGGCGTGAGCCACGTGCTCTCGATCCTCGACCCCGACTGGCCCGATCCGCAGGCGTTTCGCCTCTACCCGCCGCATCGCCGCGTCGTTCACCGCTTCGACGACGTGCTCGGCGCGGTCGGCGACGCCGCCCCGCCGGAGGTGGGTCACGTCGACGCCATCCTCGGCTGGGGTGACGTCCTCGCCGCGGACACGGCCGACCACGTGCTGGTGCACTGCCACGCCGGCGTGTCGCGCTCGACCGCCGCCGCCGTCATGCTGATGGCGCGCGACCAGCCGGGCCGCGAGGCCGCGGCCTTCGACGTGGTGCGGCGGATCCGGCCGCGGAGCTGGCCCAACAGCCGGATGCTCGCCATCGCCGACCGCCTGCTGCGGCGCGACAACGCGCTGGTGGCGGCGCTGGCGGTCCACCAGCGTCGCGTCGCCGCCGCCGATCCCAAGTTCGCGGCGTCGCTCGCGGGCGGCGACCGCGCCCACGAGGTGCTCGCGGCGAGCTAGCGCGTGGCGGGGGTCAGCGGGTGATCAACAGCGCCAGCGCCGCGGCGAGGCCCGCCGCGAGGACGACCGCCGCGCCGATGCGGGTGAAGCGTCTCAACCGAGGCGATAGCGGCAGTGCGCCCGAGGCGATGAACAGCGCCACCGCCAACAGCGACACGAACTGGAAGAACTGCTCGTCGCTCACCGCCCTCTCCGCCGCCCGGTCCGGACGCGACGATAGGGCGGTGGCCGCGTCGACGGAACGCCGGGGCGCGCGCTCGACCCGGCGTCGCGATGCCGGTAGTGCAGCGGCGCATGCGGACGACTCGCGTTCGAATGCGCCAAAGCTGCACGACTCCGAGGAGCTGGTGCTTCATCGACGCGATCGGAGCTGATCGCTCCGATCGCGTCGTTGCACTAGGCAGCACGGTGACGGCGCTTCGATCGGCGGGCGAGGAGGCGAGGTCTTGAGCGAGGTGGACGGCTTCGAACTCGGCGAGGACTGGCCTGAGCTACGCGCCGGCGTGGCGCGGATCGCCGAACGCTTCCCGGCGCCGTACTGGCGCGAGCTCGACCGGGCCGGGGCCTATCCCGCCGATTTCGTCAACGCGCTGACCGAGGCCGGCTACCTCGCCGCCCTCATCCCCGAGACCTACGGCGGCAGCGGCCTGCCGCTCAGGGCGGCGGCGGTGATCCTGGAAACCCTGCACGCCCGGGGCGGCAGCGCCGCCGCCTGCCACGCCCAGATGTACACCATGGGCACGCTCTTGCGGCACGGCTGCGAGGACCAAAAGCGCCGCTGGCTGCCGGCGATCGCGGCCGGCGAGCTGCGCCTGCAGGCCTTCGGCGTCACCGAGCCGGGCGCGGGCAGCGACACCGCCCGCATCGCCACCCGTGCCGTCCGCGAGGCCGACGGCGGCTGGCGGGTGCGGGGCCAGAAGATCTGGACCAGCCGCGCGCTCTACTCCGAGCTGATGCTGCTCCTGGCCCGCACCACGCCCCTCGACGAGGTCGAGCGCCGTGGCGACGGGCTCTCGGTCTTCCTGGTCGATCTGCGCGCGGCGCGGGACGCCGGCGTCTCGATCCAGCCGATCGAGACGATGATCAACCACAATACCACCCAAGTCTTCTTCGACGACGTGCGGCTGCCTTCGGACGCGCTGATCGGCGAGGCCGGCCGTGGCTTTCGCTACATCCTCGACGGCATGAACGCCGAGCGGATCCTGATCGCCGGCGAGAGTTTGGGCGACGCCCGCTGGTTCATCGACCAAGCCGTGGCCTACGCCGGCGAGCGCCGCGTCTTCGACCGCGCCATCGGCGCCAATCAGGGCATCCAGTTCCCGCTGGCGCGGGCTTACGCCGACACCGAGGCGGCCGATCTGATGGCCAGGAAGGCGGCGGCGCTGTTCGACGCCGGTGCCGCTTGTGGCCCCGAGGCCAACATGGCCAAGTATCTGACCGGCGAGGCGGCCTGGAACGCCGGCGAGGCCTGCATGCAGACCTTCGGCGGCTTCGCCTTCGCGCGCGACTACGACGTCGAGCGCAAATGGCGCGAGGCCCGGCTCTACCGCACCGCCCCGGTGAGCCCGAACCTGATCCTCGCCTACCTCGCCCAAAAGGTCCTGGGTCTGCCCCGGTCCTATTGAGGCGCGGAACCCGGGGCGCGTCGGCACGTTCGCTCCGCATCGGACACCACCACCGGGAGCGACGCCATGTCCCACCACCGATCGGTCATCCCCGCCGCCGTGCTCGGCTTCGTCGTCGCGGCATTCGCGACGGTCGCCGCCAAGGCCCAGGACATCGTCGACGTCGCCGCCGCCGACGGCTCCTTCTCCACGCTCGTGGGCGCGCTCCAGGAGACCGGGCTCGACGAGACGCTGCGCGGCCCCGGGCCGTTCACCGTCTTCGCGCCCACCGACGCCGCCTTCGCCCGGCTCTCCGACGAGGAACAGCGCATCCTGTTGGATCCGCAGAACCGCGAGCGGCTCGCGGACCTCTTGCTCTTCCACGTCGTCGAGGGTGAGGTGACGAGCGATCGGATCGTCGGCCGCGCGGTCATCGTCGACACCGTCAACGGCGAGCCGCTGGCCATCGACGGCACCGCCCGGCCGGTGAACGTCGGCGGCGCGCCGCTCGTCAGCGCCGACATCCGGGCCACGAACGGCGTCATCCACGCCGTCGACGAGGTCATCCTGGCGCCCGAGATCGACCGCTAACAGCCCGCCGGGTTTGCGACGCTGGGATCGTCGAGCCGGAATCTTCGACGTGCGGTCGTGCGCGCAGGCCGCGTGCCGCTTCGACGTCAGCGTCTCGCGGCGGGCGATCTCGACCGGCAACGCCTGCGGGTCGGTTGCGTCCGCCGCTTCCGCCTCGGCCATCGGCGCCCGGATCTTCGCCTCCAGCTCGGCCCGGAGCTCCCGCGCCCGGTCGCAACGCGAAGAGCGGATCTTCGAAGGCCAAGGAAGGGGGCGGTGGCGGGCGAGCGGGAACTTCTACTCCCGGCGCGACGAGGTGCGCTCGACCCACACCGCCGAGACGTCGGCAACTTCGCAGAAGAGCGAGCGCGCCGTATCGTCGCCACGCTTAGGGACGGCCGGAAGGGTCGAGTTCTCCCGACGCGCACAGGCGCGCGCGGACGAGCCGGGTTCGCGATCGTGGGCCTGTTCATCGTGGACCACGTGCTCGCCATGGTCGCGACCGTCGGCAACCCCGAACGGTGCGGTCGTTCGGCGCGCCGCTCCACGACGCTGCGTCACCAGGCGGTTTGCTCCACGGCGTGCAGCCGCTCGCGCGGCCGGCGCAACGCGCGCGACGCCGCCTCGAAGAGCGGTCGATAGGTGTCGGGCAAGGCCGTATTGGTGAGGGCGCGATCGTAGGCGGCGCCGACGCGGTCCTCGACGTCGTGGACGACGGCCAGAACCTCGTGGTCGCCGTCACGGCGGCACGCCAGGTGCAACCGCCCGAGCGTGCGCGCCTCGTGATGCGTGCCGCGCTCGGGCAACTCGACGCCGAATTCCGAGGCGAGACCGCGCAACTCGCTCAGCTCGCGCTCGTGGATGTCCACCAACTCGGAGACGACGTCGCGTGCGGTCGTCGCGTCGAGCGCGCGCTCGGCATCCCGGCACAGCGTGGTGGCTTCCATCTGCTCGCGCAGAAAATCCTGCACGAGGGTCGCGACATGGGCCTCGGTACCGGTCCAAGTGATCATTCCCGATCTCCTCAAACGGGTGATGCCGCCCGCACGTGCCGAAAGCGTGTCTTCGCTCGTGGTCGGCCTGCACGCGGCGACGCCACCGGAATTGTACATCACATGCAGGGGCAACACGGGAGTGTCGGGGGAGTTCCCGACCTTTCGTAGTCGCGTCGAGCTGGCGACGGCGGAACGCTTTCACCTATCGCTCGTTCTGCAAGCGAACAGCCGAGGAGCGCGCGATGGACCGGCTTTCCGAGTTCGCGTCCACGCGCGAGCGCATGGTGCGGCGGCAGATCGCCGATCGCGGGGTCGAGGACGAGCGCGTCCTGGCGGCGATGCGGGCGGTGCCGCGGGAAGCCTTCGTGCCCGAGGGACTGGAGGAGTTCGCCTACGACGACGCGCCGTTGCCGATCGAGGCCGATCAGACGATCTCGCAGCCCTACATCGTCGCGCTGATGCTGGAGCTGGCCGCGATCGCCCCCGATGATCGGGTGTTGGAGGTCGGCGCCGGCTCCGGCTACGCCGCGGCCGTGATGGGCCGCCTCGCCTGCGAGGTCTTCGCTGTCGAGCGTCACGCCTCGCTGGCACGCGCCGCCGCGCATCGGCTCGACGAGCTCGGCATCGACAACGTCCACGTCACCCATGCCGACGGCACCCGCGGCTTGCCCGACGCCGCCCCCCTCGACGCGATCCTCGTCGCTGCCGGGGCGCGCGTCATGCCCGAGGCGTTGAAAGAGCAGCTGGCCCCGGGCGGGCGGCTCGTCATCCCCGTCGGCGGCCCTCGCGGCCAGATCCTCAAGCGGATCGAAAAGCTGGACGACAACCGCTACGCCGAGAGCGACCACGGCGCGGTCGCCTTCGTGCCGCTGGTCGCCGGCGGCATGGAAGGCGACGCGCCGGCCACCGACGCAGAGGCACCGTCGGTCGACACCGAAAGCGGCGCCGGTGCCCGGCGGGCTTCCTCTCGAAGACCGGCGGGGTGCCGGTGGGCGAGCGCGACGCCGCGGCGGTGATCCGCGCCCGCGCCGAGCCATTCGACGACCTGGACGCGCTCGCCCGCCTCTGCGATCGCTTCGCCGACCGCCAAGTCGTCATGCTCGGCGAGGCGACGCACGGCACCCACGAATTCTACGAGGCGCGGGGCCGCATCACCGAGCGGCCGGTGGCGGAGCACGGCTTCAACGTCGTGGCGGTCGAGGCGGACTGGCCCGACGCCGCGGTCAACGACGCCGCCGTCCGCGACCGCCCCGCGCCCGAGGGGCCGGTGCCGTTCACGCGCTTTCCGCCGTGGATGTGGCGCAACGCCGAGACCGCGCGCTTTCTCGAGCGCCTGCACCGCATCAACGAGGACGTGCCCGAAAAGCGCAAGGCCGGCTTCGACGGCCTCGACATCTACAGCCTCGGGCACTCGATCGACGCGGTGCTGGCCTATCTCGAGAAGGCCGACCGCGACGCCGCCGAGCGGGCGCGCGTGCGCTACGGCTGCCTGGCGCCCTTCCGCGCCGATCCCGCGAGCTACGGCCGGATGGCGCTGAGCCCCACCTTCGCCGACGGCGAAGCGGAGGTGGTGGCGATGCTGCAGGACCTGCTCGCCAAGCGCCTCGACTATCAGGGCCGGGACGGCGAGGCCTTCTTCGACGCCGAGCAGAACGCCCGGCTCGTGGCGGATGCCGAAGCCTTCTACCGTGCGATGTACTACGGCGGGCCGCCGTCTTGGAACCTGCGCGACACCCACTTGGCCGACACGCTCGAGCGCCTGCTGGCCCATCGTGGCCCCGACGCCAAGGCCGTCGTTTGGGCGCACAACTCGCACGTCGGCGATGCGCGGCACACCGACATGGGCCGACGCCGCGGCGAGCACAATCTGGGCCAGCTCGCCCGCGAGCGGCACGGTGACGACGTCGCCCTCGTCGACTTCGGGACCGATCGCGGCAACATGGCGGCGGCCTCCGAGTGGGGCGGACCGATGGACGTCAAGCGAGTGCTGCGCGCGCGTCTCGAGTCGCAAGAGGGCCGTTGCCGCGCCGCCAAACGCCCCAAGTTCCTCTTGGACCTGCGCGAGGCCGAACCCGTCCTCGCGCAACCGCGGCTGGCGCGCCATCGGCGTCGTCTACCGCCCCGAGAGCGAACTGGTCTCGCACTATTTCGAAGCCGACCTCGCCCGCCAGTTCGACGCCTGGATCTGGTTCGACGAGACCCGCGTCCCCGACGCCCGCCTCACCGGCGCCGGCGAGCGCCCGGCACTGACCTACCCCTCGAGCGTTTAAGGCGCGTGCGAGCGCGCTCGCGGGGAACCCGTGTGGTCGCTCCGGCTTGAGCGAGGCATGGCCGCGCACGGCCGGCGCGGATGTCCAGTGCGAGGGGAAAGGAGATGACGGAGGTGCGTCAGGAGCGACGGACCGCGGGTCTCGACGACCCGATGAGCCGCCCCGGCCCGGCGGCGCGCGCCGTGCAGGCGGTGGTTGAGCGCGCCGAGGACCTCAACCTGCGCTATTCGGCGGTCGGCAACCCGCCGGTCTACGCCAACGACGTCTTCCCGTGGTCGCGCGAGATCGAGGCCGAGTGGCGGCTCATCCGCCGCGAGCTCGACGGCATCATGCAGTGGAAGGACGCGCTGCCGGCGTTCCACGAGATCGCCTCGGCGGTGAGCTCGATCTCCGCGGATCAGAGCTGGAAGACGTTTCTGCTCTGCGGCTACGGCCTCGAGTCCGAGGAAGCCATCCGGCGCTGTCCGGAGACTTGGCGGCTCTTGCAGAAGGTGCCCGGGCTCAAGTCGGCGATGTTCTCGATCTTCGAGCCCGGCAAGCACTTGGCGCCGCATCGCGGCCCCTACAACGGTGTCCTGCGATTTCATCTCGGCCTGATCGTGCCGGACCAGCCGGAGAAGATCGGCATCCGGATCGCCGACGAGGTGCATCACTGGCGCGAGGGCGAAGCGCTCGTGTTCGACGACGCTTTCGAGCACGAGGCGTGGAACCATTCCGACCAGGTGCGCGTCGTGCTGTTCGTCGACTTCGAGAAGCCGACCCGCTTTCCGGCCCGACTGACCAACAAGGCCGTCCTCAACCTCGCCCTCTTCACCCCCTTCGTGCGCGAGGGCTACGAGGCGCACAAGGCGTGGGAAAAGCTGGTCTACGGCGCCGGCTCGACCACGCCGTGAGCGGCCGGGCACGGGCACGTCGACGACCGCCGCGGTCAGGTGACCGGCGCGCTCGATCCGGGGCCGCCCCCCAACACCGCCGCGTCCGAGCCGTCGAAGCGCGGGGTCCCGCCGCTGGCGGAACGCGCGGGCGACCGGCACATCGCATTCGATCCGAGGGTGTAGGCCGGTCTTCGAGGTTCGCGCGGCGCGCGATGTCGGTCTCTTGTGGGAGCCGTGTGGCCGGTGGCCGGCGCTCATCGACCCGCTGGCCGAGCTGACGGTCCGGGCGCGAGGGCTCTTGCGCGTCCAAGGTGAAGACGCCGCCGGCCGCCCCCATGCCAGCCGCCCCGATGCCAGCCGCCGCCAAGGCGTCGTCGGCGCGACACGTCGCCATCTCCAGCGCTGTCGCGGGCGCGTGTACGTGATCTTTGTCCAGGGGGGCTGCGCGAGGGCCGCAGACCGAACGCTCGCCGTGGCGTCGTCGCGTGTCACCTTCGGTCGTCGAACCAAGGTCGTCTGGGAACCAAGGTCGGCTGGACGGCTCGACGCGCAAGCGGCCGCGGTGTATTTACAACTTGAGCTCAGAGAACGTGGTGGTACCGACGCTGAGCGGCGGCGGAGATGGCTTCGGCGTCCGTCGTAGCCGCCACACCGACGGAGGACGATGATGGCGGATCTGCTCGACCGCTCGTCACTCGATACGCTCGTCCCGAGACTCCGGCGCTACGCGCGCGCCGCTACCGGCGACGCCGGGCGGGGAGATGCGTGCACGGCGCTTGCGCTCGAGGCCGTGTTGGCCGCCGCACCGCCGGACGCCCGCACCAAGACGACGCTCTACCGCGCCCTCTACCGCGCTCTGCGCGACGAGGCGCCGCGCGGCTCACCGCCGGCGCCGACCACCGAAGCCGAAGTCGTCGCCGACGGCGTCCGCGCGCTCGCGCCCGCGTCGCGGCACGCGCTGCTCTTGCAACGCTTGGAAGGCCTCGACCTCGACGAGATCGCCGCGGTCATCGACCTCTCGACGGCGGAGGTGCAGCAATGCGTGGACGCGGCGATGGCGGAACTCCGTCACCGCCTGTTGGCATCGGTGCTGATCGTCGAGGACAACTTCCTGGTCGCCGAGCACCTGGCCGAGGTGATGGAGACGCTCGGCCACAAGGTCACGGCCGTAGCCGCGACCGCCGACGAGGCGATCGCCGCGGCCGAGCGCCGTCCGCCCGACGTCGTGCTCGCCGATGTCGAACTCGGCGCGGCCAAGAGCGGCATCGACGCCATCGCCGCCATCCGCGCGCGTGAACACGTCCCGGCGGTCTACGTCACCGCCTTTCCGGAGCGGGTATTGGCGGCGAAGCAGGCCGAGCCCACACTCGTCGTGACCAAGCCGTTCGACGAGCGGCGCCTCAAGGCGGCCATGGTCGCGGCGCTGCGGCCCGCCGCCGAAGGCGCGGTGCCCGCCGTCGGCGCCCGGGTCTGAACCGCGCGTGATCTGCACGCGCCGACAGATCAACCGTCCGGGCTTCGCCGCGAGCCGTTGACCGTGGTCGGGACGGCGCCGCCTGTTCGATAGCGTGCGCCATAATCCATTCAAACGCCTTCTTTTCTGACGGGCGGTGTGCCGACACGAAGCTGTCGAGTCGACAACATCGTCGAGGCGTCATGCTGTAGCGTTGTGGTCGGCCTGATCTTGCCCGCCGGCGTGATGTCGATCACCAGGCCTCCCGTGCCGCGCCCGATCCCGCACGAGGTCGGCGAATGCGACAGCGTCGCAGGATCGCGCGCGGGCCGCTGCGCCGCGGGGCCGGACGCCGGACCGGGGCGCTGGCCCGCGAGACAACCGAGGTCGGCCGAGCCCGCTTGCTCCGCCCGCGGCGACGGCGGTACCGCCGACCGCGCGCTCCGCCCCCGCACTCCCGAGCGCAACGCGAGCGCTCGCTCGGCGTTTCGGGTATGACAGCTCGCCGGCGCCCCGCCTCGCGACATCGCGCGGCGGTTCGGCGCGGGCGGCAGAGCGCCGACGCCAAACCGCTGGTTCGAAACGCCCGGGCTCCGGGTGCCGGGGCGCCGGCCGATACGCGATTTCGGAGGTGTCATGGCGACGAGCGAGACGCCGACCGCCCTGGTGACCGGCGCCGCGCGCGGGATCGGGCTGGCGATCGCGACGCGTCTCGCCGCCGACGGCTGGAGCGTGCACATGGTCGACTTCGACGACGGCGTGCACGCCCACGCCGACGGCCTGCTGAACGGGCGCGCGCGCGCCTACGTCGCCGACGTCGCGGATGCGGCCGCCATCGACCGCGTCGTCAGTGCGGTCGAGCGCAGCGACGGCCGGCTCGACGGGCTGGTCGCCAACGCCGGAATCATGCACCGGGCACCGATCGAGGATCTGGAGCCCGCCGAATGGGACCGCGTGCTCGCCGTGAACCTCACGAGCACGTTCCTCTTGGCGCGGCGGACACGCGGCCTGCTGGCCGCGACGCGGGGTGGTATCGTCACCATCGGCTCGACCCGCGCGCACATGTCCGAGCCCGACACCGAGGCCTATGCCGCCTCCAAGGGTGGGCTGGTGGCGCTCACCCACGCCCTCGCGGTCAGCCTCGGCCCGGCGATCCGCGTCAATTGCGTGAGCCCGGGCTGGATCGACACCGGTGCGGAGGTGCTCATCCCCGAGGACCACGCCCAGCACCCGGCCGGACGGGTCGGCACGCCGGCCGACGTGGCCGCGCTCGTGGCCTATCTGCTCGGTCCCGACAGCCGCTTCGTCACCGGCGCGGAATGGATCGTCGACGGCGGTATGACGCGCAAGATGATCTACGTCTGAGCGGGCTCAGCCGGTGAGCCGACTGATCGGGCCGGCGCAGGCGTCGTGCTCGACCTGGACGGTGACGTGGTCGACGTGGAAGCGCTCGGCGAGCCGTTCGCGCACGCGGCGGGTGACCAGATCGGGCGAGACGCCGTCGGCGGTGCGGGCGTGCAACGTCACCAACGGGGTGTCCTCGGTCACCGACCAGGCATGGAGGTGGTGGACGTTCTCGATCTCCGGGATCGCCCGTTCCAGGTCCGAGCGGATCTCCTCGACGTCCAGCCGCGCGGGCGCGCCCTCCAGCAAAATGTGGCCGGAATCGCGCACGAGCCGGAACGCGCTCACCAGGATCAATCCGGCCACCAGGAGCGACAGCAGCGGATCGATCGGCGTCCAGCCGCTGGCCATGATGACCAGCGCCGCGCCGATCGCGGCGACCGAGCCCAGGAGGTCGCCCACCACGTGCAACAGCGCGCCGCGGATGTTGAGGTTCTCACGGTCGGCGCCGTGCAGCAGCACGAAGGCGACGAGGTTCACGACCAGACCGGCCACCGCCACCGCCAGCATCCACCCCGCCAGCACCTCGATCGGATCGGTGAGCCGGCGGATCGCCTCGACCACGATCCAGGCGCAGAGCGCCAAGAGCGTGAGACCGTTGACGAAGGCGACGAGCACGCGCACCCGCCCGAAGCCGTAGGTGCGCGCCCGGTCCGGGGGGCGGCGGGCGATGCGAAAGCCGAACCAGGCGAGCGCCAGGGCGGCGGTGTCGGTGAGCATGTGGCCGGCGTCGGCGAGGAGGGCCAGCGAGCCGGCGAGCCAGCCGCCGACGGCCTCGACGGCCATGAAGCTGCCGACCACCACCGCCGCCGCCAGCGTGCGGCGCTCGTCGCCGTGGTGGTGCGGGTGACCGTGGTCGTGACCGGCGCCCATCGGCTCAGGCGAGATCGACGGCGCTCGCCAGCACCGCCCCCCGCGCCGCCATGAAGTAGAGGCCGAGATGGTGGGTGGCGGTTTGCGGATGCGCCATCGTCGCCGGCAGATCCATGCCTTCCGCGGCGTCCCGCGAGAGGTCGTAGGTGGCGCAGGCGGGCTCGAGGACGACGATGTCCTTCAAGGTCGGCATCAAGCGGTGGTTGCGCGCCGACAACAGCGTCAGCACGAAGTCCATCACGCAGATGTCGGTGCAGATGCCGGTGACCAGCACGGTGTCGAGACGGTGGACGTTGACCCAGTCCATCGTCTTGTTGTGGTGCAGGCCGTGGTGGCTGGCGTTCTCGATGGCGCCGACGAAGCCGTTGATGCAGTCCTTGCGGACGAGCGTGGCGTTGGGATCGTCGTCGAGCCATTCGAGCTCTGGCACGAGGTTCTCCTCGCCGGTGCCCTTCTCGCAGTGCGGGGGATAGGGCGGCTCCGGCACGCCCGGCTGATGGGTGTCGAGGAAGGCCAGGATGGGGCGGTGGGCGTCGGCGAAGCGGCCGGCGAGGCCGGCGGTTTCCTCGACCATGCGGAGCACCTGCGGGTTGGGCGCCGTCGGCGCGAGGTTGCCCGCCCCGACGGTGACAAAGCCGTGGACCTCGTCGATGACGACGAGCCCGGTGCTGGCGAGCGGCAGGGTGCGGCGCTCCGGCGCGATCGGAAGCTCGCGCTCGAGCAGCTCTTGGAGCGGGGCGCTCATCGTGTCCTCCCTCCGACGATGAGCCTTTCAAATGGCAGCGCCGGGCGGATTGCGCAACGCGTCACCGGCGCCAGAAGGCCGGCGTGAACAGCACCAGAATGGTGAAGAGCTCCAGCCGGCCCAAGAGCATGCCGGCGGCCAACAGCCATTTCGCCGTGTCGGGCAGCGTGGCGTAGTTCGCCGTGGGTCCGATGGTGGCGCCGAGGCCGGGGCCGACGTTCGCCAGCGCCGAGATCGACGCCGACATCGCCGTCAGGTAGTCGAGCCCGACGAAGGAGAGCGCCAGCGTCAGCACCGAGAAGCTGAGCGCGAACAGGAAGAAGAAGGCCATCACCGAGATCGCCGCGGCGTCGGAGAGCGGACGGCCCTGATAGGTGGTGAGGATCACGCCGCTCGGCTGGATCAGCCTCAGGACCTGGGTGCGGGCGATGGCGTAGAGCACGGCGAAGCGGAAGACCTTGATGCCGCCGGTGGTCGAGCCGGTGCAGCCGCCGACGCACATGAGAAAGAAGAAGAGGGCCACGGGCAGCGGCCCCCAGGCGTTGTAGTTCGCCGAGGCGTAGCCGGTGCCGGTGATCACCGCGGTGGCGTTGAAGGCGGCGTGGCGCAGCGCCTCGGTGAGGCTTTCCCCGTCGGTGGTGATCAGCTCGAGGGTCAACAGCGCCCACGTCCCGAGGACGATGCCGACGAACCACCGCACCTGGGTGTCGCGGGCCAGCGTGTCGGGCTCGCCGGCGAGGGTCTGGATGTAGAGCACGAACGGGATCGAGCCGGTCAGCATGAAGAAGACGGCGGCCCATTCGATGATGTCGCCGTCGAACGCGCCGATCGAGCCGTCGCGGGTCGAATAGCCGCCGGTGGCGACGGTGGTCATGGCGTGGTTGGCGGCGTCGAACAGGTCCATGCCGCCGGCCCAGTAGGCGGCGCCGCAGGCGACGGTGAAAACGAGGTAGACGAGACCGATGGCCGAGGCGAGCTGGCCGGCGCGGGCGAAGATCTTGTCCGAGCGGTCGCTGCTCTCGGTGCGGAAGAGCTGCATGCCGCCGACGGAGAGGAGCGGCAGGACGGCGACACCCATGACGATGATGCCGATGCCGCCGAGCCACTGCAGCACCGAGCGCCAAAGGAGGATGCCGGGCGGGGCCGCGTCGAGCCCGGTCATCACCGTCGAGCCGGTGGTGGTGATCCCCGACATCGCCTCGAAGAAGGCGTCGACCGGGCGCATCTCGAGCTCGGCGTAGACGAAGGGGAGCGAGGCGAAGACGGTCAGCGTGACCCAGACGCTGGTGGTGAGGATGAAGGCTTGCCGTGTGCCGATCGTCGTCACCGCCGCGCGGCGGTTGCCGAGGATCAGGCTGACACCGACGAACAGCGTCACCGACCCGGCGAGCATGAAGACGATCCAGTCGCGGTTGCCGACGACGAGGTCCGCCACCATCGACGGCAGCATGAACACCGCCAGAGTCGTCAACAGCACGCCGATGACCAACAGAACCGGGCGCAGGTCGAACTGATCGCTGCCGAGCGCCCGCTGGGCCGCGAGGGCGTTCACGCTTCGCGGTCCGCCGCCAGCATCGCCCTGAGATCGCGCCTGAGCACCTTACCGGTAGCGGTGTGGGGCAGGCTGGTGCGGAACACCACCTCGCGCGGCACCGCGTAAAGCCCGACCGCCTCGCGCGCCCGAAGCTGGAGCTCGCGGGTCAGCATCTCGGCGTCGACGCCGTCGCGGCACGGGACGACGCAGGCGACCACGGCCTCGCCGCGGCCCTCGTCGGGCACGCCGACGACGGCGACCTGCGCCACCTCCGGGTGCTCGCCGAGGGCGGCCTCGACTTCGGCCGGGCCGATGCGGTAGCCGGCGCTGGTGATGAGGTCGTCGTCGCGGCCGAGGAAGGTGACGTAGCCGTCGGGGTCCATGCGCCCGGTATCGCCGGTGATCAGCCAGTCGCCGCGGTAGGTGGCGCGGGTGGCTTCCGGGTTGTTCCAATAGCCCAGGAACATCACCGGGTCGGGATGGTGGACGGCGATGTGGCCGGCCTCGTCCCAGGGCTTCACCGCGCCCTCGTCGTCGACGATGGCGACGGTGTGGCCGGGCACGGCGCGGCCGATGGCGCCGCCCCGGCGCGGGAACGACGACGCCATGCCGGCGACGACCAGGTTGGCCTCGGTCTGGCCGTAGAACTCGTTGACCTCGCAGCCGAAGGCGTCGCGGGCCCACCCCGCCAACTCGTCGCCGAGCCGCTCGCCGCCGCAGGCCAGGCTCCGCAGCCGCACGTCGGCGAGGTCGGGCTCGGCTTGGCGCACGAGCCGGAGCGAGGTCGGCGGCATGAAGACGTTCTTGACCTCGTGGCGCGCCATGAAGGCGGCGGCGCGTTCGGGCTCGAACCGGCCGCCCGGCCCCGCCACCACCGGCACCCCCAGATAGAGGCTCGGTAGGAGCACGTCCAAGAGCCCGCCGATCCAGGCCCAGTCCGCCGGGGTCCAGAAGCGGTCGCCCGCTTGCGGAAAGCCCTCGTGCGGCATCTCCACCCCGGGGAGGTGGCCCAGGAGCACGCGGTGGGCGTGCACCGCGCCCTTGGGCGCGCCGGTGGTGCCGGAGGTGTAGATGATCAGCGCCGGGTCCTCGGCGTGGGTGGGCTCGTGGGCGCACCACGTGGCGGCTTCCTGCAGTTGGCGCGCGAAGCTCGGCCCGTCGACGTCGAAGATCGCCTCCAGATCCGGCAGGTCGGCGCGCAGGCCGGCCACCCGCTCGGCGCCGGTGGCGTCGGCGACCACGAAGCGCACCCCGGCGTCCTTCAAGCGGAACCGCAGCGCCTCGACGCCGAAGCCCGCGAACAGCGGCACGACGACGCCGCCGGTCTTGTAGACGGCGAAATGCGCGATCGCCACCTCGGCCCGCTGCGGCATCACCAGGGCGACCCGGTCCTCCAGCGCGATCCCCCGCTCGAACAGCATGTTGGCGAGGCGATTGGAGAGCAGGTCGAGCTCGCCGTAGCCGTATTCACGGGTCGGCGCCTCGTCGCGAGCGTCGATCAGGGCGAGGCGGTCGCCGCCGTGGCGCTCGAGGATCCCGGTCGCGATGTTGAACGCGGTCGGAATGCGCCAGCGAAAAGAAGCCTGCCAGGCCGCGTAACCCGAGCGTTGCGTCATCCGTTCGTCGCATCGAGGTAAGGCACGAACTCGGAAGGGACACCACCAGCTTCGCCTTCGTCAATGTGGACGGAAGGCGCGTAGGGCGGGGCGCGACGGCGGAGCACGGCGGCGCGATGGGCGCTGCCGCTCGCGGCTGCTATGTCACCGACGGGTGTCACCATCGACCGGGAGCGAGATCACGATGACCGCGCGCACGCCGACGCGGCCGGGCGAGCGGCGCCTCGCCGGTGGCGCGCCGGCCGCCACCGACGCCGGGCTGGTGTTCATCGGCCGCATCCGCACCCCCTACACCGAGCGCGGGGCGTGTCCGAAGAACGTCGCCGAGACGGACGCGCTCTGCCGGATCGAGCTGGCGCCCGCCTTCGTTGCGGCGCTCGAAGGTCTGGAGACCGCGAGCCACGTCCTCGTGCTCTATTGGCTCGACGCGGCGGCGCGCGATTTCCTGGTCCAGGCCCCGGCTCACGCCCCCCGACCCTTGGGTACCTTCGCGCTGCGCTCGCCGAACCGACCCAACCCGATCGGTTTCGCCGCGGTCCCGCTGGTCGGGATCGCCGACGGCATCGTCACCGTGCGCGGGCTCGACTGCCTCGACGGCACGCCGCTGTTGGACCTCAAGCCCTACATCGCCCGCACCGACGCCCACGCGGACGCTACGCTCGGCTGGCGCGACAACGGCTGATCCGGCCCCACCTTCGGAGCGGGGCCGCGCTCAGCCCTCGGCGTGGCGGTAGAAGCCCTGGTCCGACGGCGGCGACGGGACGTAGGTGAGGCCGTACTCGCCGGTGCCGTCCAGCGGCACGAAGTTGGTGTAGTGCGGGCCGTCCGGGGCGGTCATCGGCAGCATCACGCCGGTGCGGCTCCAATCCAGCGACCTTCTCGATGTGGTAGGCGCAGGTGAGGTACGGCACCCACGCCCCCTCGGGCAAGCCGTGGGGTTTGTCGGCGGTGGCGGCCACGTCGCACTCGAGATGGACGACGTCGTCGCCCATCGCCACGGCGGGCGTGGGGTCCATCTCGCTGGCCGCGAGATAGGCCGGCACGACCGCGATCCCGTTGCGCTCGACGGGGTCGCCGACGGCGACCTCGTCGGCGGCATCGGCCGTCGACGCGAGCGCGGTCGACGCATCCAGCGCGAGCGCGTAGCGTAGTCCCGAGATGTGGAAACCCCTCTCCTCGGCCGCGACGATTTAGGTCGCGGCGGTGTGGCCCCGACCTTGTGAGCGTGCGGCCCCGGCTGCGACCGCCTTTCGAAATTACGGCAGAGGCGAGTGCAAAACAAAGACTAAATAAGTCCGGTGTTTTCATTATAATTATATGGCTTATCCCTTTGAGTCCACCGGCTCAAAATGTTGGGTTTCGGCTTGACCGG
>CAZCVH010000017.1:0-17558 GCA_964502115.1 uncultured Geminicoccaceae bacterium | reverse complement strand
CTCGTCGTCGGCGCTTTGCTCGGCGCGGCGATGCGGGGTGCGCTCGACCGCACCGAGGTGCGCCACCAGCGGGGCCAGGACGCCGGCCAACCCGAGCGCGACGGCGAGCCAGGTCGACCGCCAGCCGAACCCCGCCGTCGCCGCCACGACGAGGCCGGGCAGCACCGCCTCGCCGAGCGGATGGCCGAGGCTCACCACCGCGAGCGCACGGCCGCGCGTCACCCGGAACCAGCGCGCCGCCGCGGTCATCGCCACGTGCGAGGCCATGCCCTGGCCGGCGAAGCGCAGCAGGGTGAGGGCGAGCGCCAGCAGCCACGGCGAGGTCACCGCGCTCATCGCCACCGCGCCCACCGCCGCCAGCCCGAGGACGCCCACCGCCGGCACCGCCATCGGCCGGCGGTCGGCGACGTGGCCGACCGCCGCGATGGCTAGCGCGGAGGCGAGCGTCGCCGCGGCGTAGAGCGCACCCCAGCCGCCGTGGCCGAGGCCGGTGGCGGCGCGCAGGGGATCGGCGAACAGCGCGATGAAGAAGGTCTGGCCGGCGGAGGAGGCGAAGGTCATCGCCAGCCCCGCCGCCAGCCACCGCCCGTCGGCGCGCAGAAAGCGCGCGGTCGCCGCGATCACCGCCGGCTCAACTCTCCAGCCAGGTCTTGTTGAGCTGGTGGTACTTCGAGGGGTGGGCGGGGAAGTCGTGCACCCGGTTGTTGGTCATGGTGTAGATCGGCCGCCACAGCGGCTGCACGATGGCGCCTCTCTCCTGCAACAGGCGCTGGACCGTCTCCATCTTCCGTCGGCGCTCGTCGGGATCGAAGGTGGCTTCGGCGGCGTCGAGCGCGGCGTCGAACTCGGGGTCGGAGAGGTGGCTCTCGTTCCACGGCACCCCGGAGCGGTAAGCCTGGGACAGCACCATCGTCCCGAGCGGGCGGTGCGCCCACGAGGTCGCCCCGAAGGTGGTGGCCGTCCAGATCTCCCAGTACTTCGAGGGCGGCATCAGGTTGATGTTGAGCCGGATGCCGGCCTCCGCGACCTGGTCGCGCGCGGCCTCGCAGACGCCCTGCTGCCACACCCCGTCGGTGTTGCCGACGTCGATGGTGAGCTCGATGCCGTCGCCATGGCCGGCCTCGGCCAACAGGCGCTTGGACTCCTCGACGTCGCGCAACAGCGGCGGCAGCTCGAAATATTCGGGATGGATCGGCGAGACGTGATGGTCCTCACCGGTATCGGCATCCTCCGCGAAGACGATCTCGGCGATAGCCGAGTTGTCGACGGCGAGCTGGAAGGCCTTGCGGACGCGCGGGTCGTCGAAGGGCGGCTGGTCCACCTGCATCCGCAGGACCAGGCAATAGGCGGTGCGCACCGACAGGATGTTGCCGTCGATGCTTTGCGCGAGCGGCAGCTGCTCGGGGCCGAACTCGAAGATGGCGTCGACGTCGCCGCCGGCGAGCGCCACCAGCTGGTTGTCGACGCTGAAGTCGTAGTAGTGGATCTCGTCCAGGAACACCTCGCCGCCCCAGTAGTCGAAGGGCTCGCCGTCGGTGCGTGTGGTGATGCGTTCGAGCTCGCAGCGCTCGCCGACCACCAGCCGCTTCAAGGTGTAGGGACCGGTGCCGATCGGGTTGTCGGACCAGGGGGGGGTGAAGGAGGGGTGCACGATCGCCGAGGCGAAGTTGGAGAAGTCCTCCGGCACCGACAGCACCGACTTGGAGAGGTGAAGCCGCAGGGTCAGGCGGTCGACCACCTCGAGCGCGTCCGCGATCACGCGCTTGATCGGCTGCCCCTCGGCGTCGGTCTCGCCGGTCTCCTCGCTCATGGCGGCGAAGGTCGAGAGCCCGCTGTTGGCGGAACCGAGCGTCGGATCGGCCCAGCGGCGGACGTTCCAGGCGACGTCCTCGGCGGTGAGCGGATCGCCGTTGTGCCAGGTGACGCCGTCGCGGAGCCGGATGGTCCAGGTCTTGAGGTCGTCGGAGGGTTGCCAGCCCGCGGCGAGCATCGGCCGGGTGACATTGTCGGGGCCGGCCGTCGCGACGTAGTCGAGGACGTGGCGGGCCTGGTTGGCCATTTCGCCCCAGGAGAAGAGGGCGGGATCCTCCATCTTCTGCACGTTCATCCCGATGCGGATGCGTCCGCCGGCCCGGGCCTCGGGGTCCGCCGGCGGAAAGGGCAGTTCGGCGGCGGTCTGCGCCGCCGCCGGCTCCGGCAGGCCGGCCATGGCGTAGGCGCTCGCCGCCGAAGCGCCCAACAGCGCGGCGACCCGCACGAAGCCGCGGCGCGACAAGCGGTCGGTTTCCATCATGTGGTGGGCGCGGGCGAGTAGCCGGTGGTTGGGGCCAGCGGTCATCGGAACTCTCCAGGATAACGGCGAAGGATAGGGGCGAAGTGGGCGGGACCATGGCGGCGAGCGGGGGCCGGACGCCCCCCGCGCGCGGGTGCGCCGGCGCGCCATGGCGCGCCTGGTCGGCTACTCGTGGTGCTGGACGACGGGCTCGCTCCGGCGGTCGTAGACGCGAAAGCCGCAAGCCTGGTAGTTGGCGAGCGCGCGGGGGTGGTCGAGGTCGCAGGTGTGGACCCGGACCCGCCGCGGCCGCGCGCGCCAGGCGCGGGCGATGATCTGCTCCAAAAACCAGCGGCCGAGGCCGCGGCCGACGGCCTCAGGCACGAGGCCGAAATACGCGAGCTTGACCTCGCCCTCGTGTCGCCGGTCCAGCTCGCCGTAGCCCGCCGGCACGCCGCCCTCGCTCAACAGATGCACCTCGACCCGCGGGTCGTGCAGCTCGGCGGCCAGGGCGGTGTCGGGCACGAACTTGCGCTCGACCCACAGCCAGTCCGCGCCGACGGCGTCGTAGAGATAGCGGTAGAAGCGCACGCTCGGGCGCACCAGGCGCTCGATGCGGAAGCCGCCCTCCGGCCAGAGCCGCGTCGCCGGCGCCGGCGCCGTCATCTCCAGATACGTCACGACCGTCTTGCGGCCGAGAAGCTCCTTCATCGCCTCGATCACGACCAGCTCAGGTGGTCTCGACGGGCGTGTCGTTGCGGCCACCCCATTCCGCCCAGGAGCCGTCGTACACCGCGGCGTCCTCGCGCCCGAGCTCGTAGAGGGCGAGGTTGATGACCGCGGCGCTGACGCCGGAACCGCAGGTGCTCACCACCGGCGTGGCGGGGTCGACGCCGGCCTCGGCGAAGACGGGGCGCAGGCGTTGTGGTGACAGCATGGTGTTGGTGTCGGCGTCCAAGACGGCGGTGTGCGGCAGGTTGAGGCTGCCGGGGATGTGACCGGGACGCATGTTCGGCCGCGGCTCGGGCTCGCGCCCGTAGAAGCGGCCTTCCGGGCGGGCGTCGACGACCTGCTCCTCCTTGGTCGTGATGTTGCGCCGGACCTGCTCGAGATTGCGGAACAAAAAGTTGTTTTGGCGGGGGGTGAAGTGCCGCTCGGTCGGCCGCCGCGGCAGATCCTCCAGCGGCCGTCCCTCGGCCCGCCACTTCTCCAGTCCGCCGTCGAGGACGGCGACGTCGCGGGCGCCGAACAGGCGGAACATCCACCACGCCCGCGCGCTCGCGCAGAAGTTGTTGGCGTCGTAGCAGACGATACGGGCGCCGTCGCCGAGGCCGAGCTTTTTCACCCGCGCCGAAAACTTCGGCGCCGACGGCACCATGTGCGGCAGATCGGTGGCGTCGTCCGCGATCTCGTCGATGTCGAAGAAGACCGCGCCCGGGATGTGGCGCTGCTCGAACTCGGCGCGCGGGTCGCGCTCGTGATGCGGCAAAAAGTAGGTGGCGTCGACGATCCGCACGTCGGGACTGGCGAGATGGTCTTCCAGCCATCGGGTCGAGACGAGTGCGCTGGCCATGGGCTTTCCTCGACTAAGGGACGATCAGCGGGCATCGAGCCAGGGCGGTGTCGGCAGCGCCTTCGCCCGCAGGAACCCGGGGTCGTACAGTTTGCTCTGATAGCGCGCGCCGTGATCGCAGAGGATGGTCACGACGGTGTGGCCGGGACCGAGCTCGCGGGCGACGCGGACGGCGGCGGCGACGTTGAGGCCGGCGGACCCGCCGAGCACCAGGCCTTCGTGCTCGACCAGCTCGAACAGCACCGTCAGCGCCTCGTCGTCGCCGATCCGGAGCTGCCCGTCGGGCGTGAAGCCCTCGAGGTTGGCGGTGACGCGGCCCTGGCCGATCCCTTCGGTGATGGAGCCGCCCTCGGCCTTGAGCTCGCCGTGCGCGTAGTAGTGCCAGAGCGCGGAGCCGAAAGGATCGGCGAGGACGATCTTCACGCTCGGGTCGCGCTCGCGCAGCGCCCGACCGACGCCGGCGATGGTGCCGCCGGTGCCGACCGCGCAGGTGAAGGCGTCGAGATGGCCGTCGGTGTCGCGCCAGATCTCCGGGCCGAGCCTGAGATAGTGACCGTCGCGGTTGGCGACGTTGTCGAACTGATTGGCCCAGATCGCGCCCCTGGGTTCGCGCTCGGCGAGTTCCGCGGCGAGGCGCTCGGAGACCCGGATATAGTTGCCCGGATCCTTGTAGGGCAGCGCCTTCACTTCGTGGAGTTCGGCGCCGGCGAGGCGGATCGCGTCCTTCTTCTCCCGGCTCTGGGTCTCCGGCATGACGATGACGGTACGATAGCCCTTGGCCCGGCCCACCATCGCGAGGCCGATGCCGGTGTTGCCGGCGGTGCCCTCGACGACGACGCCGCCCGGGCGCAGGAGCCCCTTGGCCTCGGCGTCCTCGACGATGGCGAGGGCGGCGCGGTCCTTGATGCTGCCGCCCGGGTTGGCGAACTCGCATTTGCCCAGGATCTCGCACCCCGTGGCGTCGGACGCGCGGTTCAAGCGGACGAGCGGCGTGTCGCCGATCAGGTTCACCACCGAAGGGGCGATCATCGCGCCTCCTCCGGCGCGGTCGGCGCGCCCGTCAATGCAGCCGCCCTCCCGAGGGCACGTCGGCGTCCGGCCGTACCAGCACGATCTCGCCGGCGGCGTCGGGCACGCCCAGGACGAGCACCTCGCTCGTGAAGCGGCCGATCCGCTTGGGCGGGAAGTTCACCACCGCCAGGATCTGCCGCCCCGGCAGGGTCGCGACGTCGTAGTGCGCGGTGATCTGCGCCGAGGTCGCCTTCACGCCCAGATGCTCGCCGAAGTCGACCCAGAGCTTGATCGCCGGCGTGCGGGCCTCGGGGAAGGGCTCGGCCCGCACGACGCGCCCGACCCGGACGTCGACCTTGAAGAAATCGGCGACACCGATTTCGCCCGCCGGCGCCTGCGCCTCGGTCATGCCTACTCTGTCTCCCCCTCGCGTCGCGCCGACCCTCGCCGGCACATCGGACGACGCTAGGCGAGGGCGCGGCGGCGAGCAAGATCGCGACCGTCACATATTCGGGTAGTTCGGCCCACCCGAGCCTTCGGGCACCACCCAATGGATGTTCTGCAGCGGGTCCTTGATGTCGCAGGTCTTGCAGTGCACGCAGTTTTGAGCGTTGATCTGCAGCTTCGGCTGGCCGTCCTCCTCGACGATCTCGTAGACCCCGGCCGGGCAGTAGCGCGTCTCGGGCGAGGCGTACTCCTCGTAGTTGACGTCGATGGCGATGCGCTGGTCCTTCAGCGTCAGATGCACCGGCTGGTCTTCCTCGTGGTAGGTGTTGGAGAGGAAGACCGAGGACAGCTTGTCGAAGCTGATGACGCCGTCGGGCTTGGGGTATTCGATCGGCGTGCAGTCCTTCGCCTTCTTGGTGCTGCCGTGGTCGGTGTGATGGCCGAGGGTCCAAGGCGCGCGGCCGCGCAGCAGGTAGGTGTCGAGCCCGCTGTAGGCGAGGCCGGGCAACAGCCCCCAGCGGAAGGCGGGACGGATGTTGCGGACCTTGTAGAGCTCGTCCCAGAGCCAGGTGCCCTCGAGCTTCTCCTTGTAACCGGTGATCCGCGCCGGGTCCTCGGCGGTGATGGTCTCGAAGGCCTGCTCGGCGGCGACGATGCCCGACTTCATCGCGGTGTGCGTGCCCTTGATCTTGGGCACGTTCAAAAAGCCGGCGGCACAGCCGATGATGCAGCCGCCCGGCAGCGCCAGGTCCGGGATCGACTGAAAGCCGCCCTCGTTGAGCGCCCGCGCGCCGTAGGAGATCCGCCGACCGCCCTCGAAGGTGGGCTTGATGGCGGGATGGTGCTTGAAGCGCTGAAACTCGTCGAAGGGCGAGAGATACGGGTTCTCGTAGTCGAGCCCGATGACGAAGCCCACGGCGACCTGGTTGTCCTCGAGATGGTAGAGGAACGAGCCGCCGTAGGTCTTGCGGTCCACGGGCCAGCCGATGGTGTGGACGACCTTGCCGGGCTGGTGGGACTCGGGCTTGACCTCCCAGAGCTCCTTGAGCCCGATGCCGTAGGTCTGCGGCTCGCAATTGTCGCGCAGGCCGTGGCGCTCGACCAGGCCCTTGGTCAGCGAGCCGTGGCAGCCCTCGGCGAACAGCGTGACGTTCGCGTGCAGCTCGATTCCGGGGGTGTAGTCGGGCTTCTGCTCGCCATCGCGGGCGATGCCCATGTCGCCGGTGGCGACGCCCTTGATGCGGCCGTCCTCGTGGTAGAGCACCTCCGCGGCGGCGAAGCCGGGGTAGATCTCCACGTCCATGGCTTCGGCCTGCTCGCCCAGCCAACGGCACACGTTGCCCAGTGACACGATGTAGTTGCCGTGGTTCTTCATCTGCGGCGGCGCCGGCATGGGGAACGCCCGCTTTTCGGTGAGGAAGAGAAAGTGATCCTCCGTCGCCTCGGTCTTCAACGGCGCGCCGCGCTCGCGCCAGTCGGGCAAGAGCTCGTCGAGGGCCCGCGGCTCGATGACCGCACCCGACAGGATGTGCGCGCCGACCTCGGAACCCTTCTCCAAAACGCAGACCGAAAGCTCGCGCCCGTGCTCTTCGGCCAGCTGCCGCAGCCGAATCGCCGCGCACAGACCCGAAGGCCCGGCGCCGACGATCACGACATCGTATTCCATGGCCTCGCGTTCCAAGGGCCACCTCCTCGCGTTCGTTCGCTCTTGCAACATAACCTAGGTGATCGAGACCACTTTGTCCCGTCATGAGACGACGGCCTTGGTCCGCGCCGACGCCGCGCTAGCTCTTCCCCGACGACGGGGCGTAAGACGGAACGCGAGGACGCGATGATCGACGGGCTCGGCGAGCACTTGGCGGAGCGCACGCGCGTCGTCGAAGGCGGCGACGGCCGCACCGACGGCGTCGTCGTCTACTGGATGCGCTACGCCCTGCGCGGCCACGAGAACCCGGCGCTCGATGTCGCGCGACACTTGGCGTCGGCACGCGGTCTGCCGCTTCAGGTGGTCCAGGTCCTGCACGCCGGCGATCGCTTCGCCTCGAACCGTCTCCACCGTTTCGTCCTCGAAGGTGCGCGCGACGTCGCCGCCGAACTCGCCGCCGCGGGCATCGCCTACGCCTGTCACGTCGAGCGGTTGGGACACGCGCAACCGGTGCTCGCGCCGCTGGCCCGGCGCGCAGCCGTCGTCGTGAGCGAGGACATGCCGACGCCCGACGCACGCGCCGAACTGGCGTTGCTGGGCGACGAGGTGCCGCTCGTCCTGGTCGACACCGCCTGCACCCTGCCGATGCGGGTCGCCGGCGGGATCCCGGAGCGGGCCTTTCGCTTCCGCAAGCGGACGGCCGCCGCCCGGGCCGAGCGCATCGCCGCCGGCTGGCCCGCCGCCGTGCCCTTGCCGGCACCGGCGGATCCGGCGCTGCTGCCGTTCGAACCCGTCGATCTCGCCGGCGATCTCGACGAGACGATCGCCGCCGCGCCGGTCGACCACATGGTCGGGCCGGTCGCCGACACGCCGGGCGGCAGTCGCGCCGGCTACGCCCGCTGGGCCGACTTCCGCGACCGCCGGCTCTCCCGTTACGCCCGCGACCGCAACGATGCCACCCGCCGCCACGCCGTCAGCCGGCTCTCGCCCTACCTGCACTACGGCATGGTCGCGCCGCTGCGGATCGCGCGCGAGGCGCAGGCCGCGGGTGGTGCCGGCGCCGACAAGTTCCTCGACGAGCTGCTGGTCTGGCGCGAGATGGCGCACGTCTGGGCCTTCCACACCACGGCGCTCGAGACCCTGGACGCGCTGCCGGACTGGGCGCGTGCCACACTCGACGCCCACCGCGACGATCCGCGCCCAGAGGTCTTCGACCGGGAGACGCTCGCCCGCGGCAGGACCGGCGACATGTTGTGGGATGCGGCCCAAACCTCGCTTTTGGTCCACGGCGAGCTCCACAACAACCTGCGCATGACCTGGGGCAAGGCGCTCGTGCCCTGGGCGGCGTCGCCGGAGGATGCGCTCGCGAATCTCGTCGACCTCAACCACCGCTACGCTCTCGACGGCCGCGACCCGAACTCCTACGGCGGGCTGCTTTGGTGCCTCGGGATGTTCGACCGGCCGTTCCCGCCGGGCGAGCCGGTCACGGGCGAGCTCCGCGGTCGCTCGACCGCCCGCCACGCCGAACGCCTCGACCTCGCGCGCTACGTCCGCGCCGTCGAGCGCCCCAACGTCGAGCAGCCGCCGCGGGTCGCCGTCATCGGTGCGGGCGTCGCCGGGCTCACCTGCGCGCGGACCCTGGCCGACCACCGCTTGCCGGTCGTCGTCTTCGAGAAATCGCGCGGGCTCGGCGGGCGGCTGGCGACGCGCCGAACCGAGGGGCTCGCCTTCGATCACGGCGCGCCGGGCTTCACCGCCGGCGATGCCCGCTTCAGGCGTCATGTCGACGCCTGGGCCGAGCGCGGGCTGCTGCAGCGATGGCGGCCGACCGGCACCGCCGGCGCGCCGTGGTGGGTCGCGGTGCCGGGGATGAGCGCGCTCGGCCGCGCCCTCGGCGCGGAGGTCGACCGGCGCCAACCCTGCCGCATCGCCCGCCTCGCCCGAAACGGTGACGGCTGGTGGCTCGTCGACGAGGAGGGCACCGATCACGGCCGCTTCGACGCGGTGGTCGTCGCGACGCCGTCGCCGCAGGCGGTGCCGCTCCTCGCCGGGGCGCCGGCGCTCGCCGACGCCGCCGCCCGCGCCGAGATGGCGCCGTGCTGGACGGGCCTCTTCGCATTCGACGCGCCACTGGCCTCGACCGACGAGCTCGAACCGGCGCGAGGCCCTCTCGCGTCGCTCCACCGCAACGGCGCCAAGCCCGGTCGCGACGGTGCCGAGAGCTGGGTCGTCCACGCCCGTTCCGACTGGTCACGCGAGCACTTGGAAGAAGATTTCAATGCCGTCGTCGAAGCGCTCTTCGAGGGCTTCGCGAGCGCGGTCGATGGCGATCTGCCGACCCCGCGCTACGCGAGCGCGCATCGTTGGCGCTACGCCCATGTCGAAACGCCGGTGGGCGAGCCCTGCCTGTTCGATCGCGCGACGATGCTCGCCGCATGCGGTGACTGGTGCCTCGGTTACGGCGTCGAAGCGGCGTTCCTCTCCGGCGCCGCCGCCGCCGGTCGGATCCTCGATGCGGCCGTCTCGAGGGATCGGACTTCAAGTGAGATGCCACCTGAAGAGCGCGTGCTTACCATCTGACGACGAACGTTATCGCATCTCCTGCTGCCGCATCGGCATGGTGTCGATGAGGTCGTAGACCTCGGTGGGGGGTACCGCGCCGCCGCGGGCGAGCTTGACGGTGCCGTCCTTGCCCACGAGGCGCACGGCGAAGCTCCCGCGCGCGACGCCGCAGGCTCGACGCAGATCCGTCGCGGTCGGTGCCGCCAGCGGCTCGCGGTCGACCCGCACCTCGTCGCCGGTGACCTCGACGAGGTCGAGATCGCGCGCGCCGAATTTCGGCGTGCGGGTCTGCGAGCGCATCTGCTTGAAGCCCTCGTGCTCGGCGCTGGGCGCGAAGATGAGGAACAACCGGCGCTGTCGCCGCTTGTCCGCGAAGGGGGTGGCGCGGGCGCTTTCGAGCGCCCCGGTCATCGCGGCGGCGAGCAGTGTGCGGCGCGACCAGCCCGTGACGCTCTCCAATCGCTTGCAGAAAAGCGTTCGATTTCCAGGTAAGGGCGATGTCGCCGAAACCCAAGCCATGACCGTCGCGCCGCTCGATCGGGCGCGCCTCGAAGCCGGTCTCGACGCGCTCGCCGAAGGCGACGCGGAGGTGCGGGCCGCGCTCGAACGGCTGGGCCGGCCGGCGCCGCGGGTCCGTCCGCCCGGCTTCGCGACGTTGTTGCGGATCGTGACGGCGCAGCAGGTCTCGACCCACGCCGCCTCGGCGATCTGGCGCCGGCTGGAGACGCGGCTCGGGGTGGTGACGCCCGACGCTCTGCTCGCCGTGCCGGTGGCGGACCTGCGCGCGGCGGGTCTGAGCGCGCGCAAGGCGGGTTATGCCACCGGCCTCGCCCGCGCCGTCGCCGACGGCACGCTCGATCTCGACGCCCTCGCGCACGCCGAGGACGAAACCGTCGTCGCGGCGATCACCGCGCTCAAGGGGTTCGGGCGCTGGAGCGCGGAGATCTATCTCTTGTTCGCGCTCGGCCGTGCCGACGCCTTCCCGGCGGACGACCTGGCGCTGCGATTGGCCTTGGGGCGGCTCAAGAACGTCGAGGCGCGCCCGGCCACGTCGAGCGCGCGCGCGCTCGTCGCGCCCTGGGCGCCGTATCGCGGCTGCGGGGCGATCTTCTTGTGGCACTACCACGGTGGCGCCACCCTCGACCGCACCCGAGGGGTCTGCTAGGCCTCTCGCGGGTTTTCGGCGCTGCGGCACAGGCGGCGCGCAACGCGAGGATGGCACCGGCGCGTGGTCGACGAGACGTCCAAGCCGTACGACATCGTTCCGATCGAAGAGGAGATGAAGCGCTCGTACCTCGATTACGCCATGAGCGTGATCGTGAGCCGAGCGCTGCCCGACGTCCGCGACGGTCTCAAGCCGGTACACCGCCGCATCCTCTACGCCATGGAGGAGGGTGGCTACGGCGTCGGCCGCCCGCACCGCAAGTCGGCGCGCATCGTCGGCGACGTCATGGGTAAGTACCACCCGCACGGCGACGCCGCGATCTACGACGCGATGGTCCGCATGGCGCAGGACTTCGCGATGCGCCTGCCCTTGATCGACGGCCAGGGCAATTTCGGCTCGCTCGACGGCGATCCGCCGGCGGCGATGCGCTACACCGAGGCCCGGCTCGCCCAGGCGGCGATGGCGCTCTTGGCGGACATCGACAAGGACACCGTCGACTTCCGCCCCAACTACGACGAGAGCGAGCACGAACCCGAGGTTCTGCCCGCGCAGTTTCCGAACCTCCTGGTCAACGGCGCCGGCGGCATCGCCGTCGGCATGGCGACCAACATCCCGCCCCACAATCTGGGCGAGGTCGTCGACGCCTGCACGGCGCTGATCGACGATCCGGAACTCGACGTCCAGGACCTGATGGAGATCATTCCGGGTCCGGACTTCCCGACCGGCGGCATCATCCTCGGCCGTGGCGGCATCCTGCAGGCCTACGCCGGCGGCAAGGGCGGCATCACCCTGCGCGGCAAGGCGGCGGTCGAAGAGCTCAGAAAGGACCGCTACGCCGTCGTCGTCACCGAGGTGCCGTATCAGGTCAACAAGGCCAAGATGGTCGAGCGGATCGCCGAGGTCGTCCGCGAGAAGAAGGTCGAGGGCGTCGCCGATCTCCGGGACGAGAGCGACCGCTCCGGCATCCGGGTCGTCGTCGAGCTCAAGCGCGACGCCGACGGCGAGGTCGTGCTCAACCAGCTCTACCGCTTCACGCCGCTGCAGACCTCCTTCGGCATCAACATGGTGGCGCTCGCCGAGGGGCGGCCGCAGACGCTGTCGCTCAAGGAGGTCCTGCAGCGCTTTTTGGCCTTCCGCGAGGAGGTCATCCTCCGCCGCGCGGCCTACGATTTCACTCGCGCGCGCGAGCGCGCGCACGTCGTCCTCGGGCTGGTCGTGGCGGTCGCCAACATCGACGAGGTCATCGAGCTGATCCGGACCTCGGCGGACGTCGACGAAGCCCGCACCCGGCTGATGGACCGCGATTGGCCGGTGGCCGACATCGCGCCGCTTCTGGCGCTGGTCGAGGAGCCGCCGGCCGAAGGCGTGACGGCCTACCGGCTCTCCGAGCGCCAGGCCCGCGCCATCCTCGATCTGCGCCTGCAACGCCTGACCGCGCTCGAGCGCCAGAAGCTCGAGGACGAGGTCAAGACGCTGGGCGAGCGCATGGCCGAGCTTCTCGCGATCCTGCGCTCGCGCGACAAGCTCCTCGAGGTCTTGAAGCACGAGCTGGCCGAGGTCCGCGCCAAGTTCGCCAACCCGCGCCGCACCGAGATCGACGTCGACGCCGAGGTCGACATCGACCTCGAGGAGTTGATCCCGCGCGAGGAGATGATCGTCACGGTCACGCGCAACGGCTACATCAAGCGCGTGCCGCTCTCGACCTACCGCGCCCAGCATCGCGGCGGCAAAGGCCGCTCGGGCATGACGACCCACGAGGACGACGTCGTCACCCGTTTGTTCATCGCCGATACCCACACGCCGGTGCTGTTCTTCTCCAGCCTGGGCAAGGTCTACAAGCGCAAGGTGCACCGGTTGCCGCTGGGTCAGCCGCAGTCCCGCGGCAAGGCGATGGTGAACCTGTTCCCGCAGATCGCGGGTGGCGAGGCGATCACGGCGGTGCTGCCGCTGCCGGAGGACGAGCGCCGCTGGAGCGATCTCACCGTCATGTTCGCCACCAACCGCGGCCGCGTGCGGCGCAACGCGCTCTCGGACTTCACCTTCGTGCCGGCCAACGGCAAGATCGCGATGGGGTTGGATGCCGGCGACCACCTCGTCGACGTCCAGGTCTGCGACGCCGGTCAGGACATCCTGTTGGCCTCGCGCGCCGGCAAGTGCATCCGCTTCGCGGTAACCGACGTGCGCGTGTTCCAGTCGCGGAGCTCGACCGGGGTGCGCGGCATGGAGCTCGGCAAGGACGACGAGGTCGTCTCGATGTCGGTCCTCAAGCACGTCGCGGTCGCGATCGAGGAGCGCGACGCCTACCTCAAGAGCCGCCGACGCACCGAGGGCGAGGAGCCCGCCACCGGCGCCCTGGCGCCCGAGCGCGAGCAGGAGCTCGCCGAGGGCGAAGAGATGATCCTCGCCGTCACCGAGCGCGGCTACGGCAAGCGGACCTCGGCCTACGAGTACCGCGTCACCGGCCGCGGCGGGCAGGGCATCATCAACATCGAGACCACGGCGCGCAACGGGCCGGTGGTGGCGACCTTCCCGGTCGCCGACGACGACCAGATCGTCTTGACCACCAGCGAGGGCCAAGTGCTGCGCACGCCGGTGAGCGGTGAGCACGGGGTGCGGATCACCGGCCGCAACGCCCAGGGCGTGATCATCTTCGACATCGGCCGGCGCCAGCGGGTGGTCTCGGTGGCGCGCATCGTCGGCGAGGCGGAGGCCGTCGCCGTCGCGCCGGACGACACCAACGGATCGGAAAGCTGAGGTAGAACCATGCCCCTGCGCGTCGGCGTCTATCCGGGCACCTTCGATCCCATCCACAACGGCCACACCGACATCATCCGCCGGGCGACGCGGATGCTCGACCGGCTGGTCATCGCGGTGGCGAAGAACGCCGGCAAGGGCCCGCTCTTCACCCTCGAGGAGCGCACCCGCCTGGTCGAACGCGAGGCGGCGCTCTTGATGGCGGGCAACCGCACCAACGGCTGCAAGGTCGAGGTCAAGCCCTTCGCCAACCTCTTGATGCACTTCGTGCGCGACGAGGGCGGTCAGATCATCATCCGCGGCCTGCGCGCCGTCTCGGACTTCGAGTACGAGTTCCAGATGGGTGCCAACAACGCCCGGCTGAACCCCGACGTCGAGACCCTCTTCTTGATGGCGGCGGAGACGACGCAGTTCATCTCTTCGCGTTTCGTCAAGGAGATCGGCACCTTGGGCGGCGACGTCTCCAGCTTCGTCTCACCGCAGGTGCACGCCGCCCTGCAGGTCAAGTTCAAGCAGGGGCGCCGGGCCGCGGCCGAATGAAGGTCGAGGCCTTCGACTACGATCTTCCCGAACGCCAGATCGCCCAGCATCCCCTGGAGCCGCGCGAGGCCGCGCGCCTCCTGCACATCCGCCACGACCTGCGCGACCGGCGCGTCGCGGACCTGGCGAGCCTCGTCGACGACCGCGATCTCCTCGTCGTGAACGACACCAAGGTGATCCCGGCGCGCCTCTTCGGCCGGCGCGGTGCGGCGCGGGTCGAGCTGTTGCTGCACGAGCCCCTGGGCGACGACCGCTGGCGCGCCTTCGCCAAGCCCGCGCGCAAGCTGAAGGCGGGCGACACGGTCGCGGTAGCGGAAGGCTTTCAGGCGCGGGTGCTCGACAATCCGGGTGGCGGCGAGGTCGAGGTCGGGCTCGTCGCCACGGCGGATCTCGACACGGCGCTCGCCGCCCACGGCCGCATGCCGCTGCCGCCCTACATCAAGCGGGGCGCGGCCGGCGATCCGGCCGACCAGCGCGACTACCAGACCATCTTCGCCGCAAAGCCCGGCGCGGTGGCGGCCCCGACCGCCTCGCTGCACCTCACCGACGCGCTCATGGCCGAGATCGGCGCGCGCGGCGCCGAGGTCGTACGCCTGACACTCCACGTCGGTGCCGGCACCTTCCTGCCGGTGAAGGTCGCCGACACCAGCGAGCACCGGATGCACGCCGAGCGCTTCGAGGTCAGCGAGGCCGCGGCGGAGCGGCTCACCGCCCATCGCGCCGCGGGCGGACGCGTCTTCGCCTGCGGAACGACGGTGCTGCGCACGCTCGAGACGGTGTTCGACGGCGCGCGCTACGGCGCCGCGAGCGGGCGCACCGACGTCTTCATTCAGCCGGGCGTGCCGGTGCGCGCGATCGACCGGCTGTTGACCAACTTCCACCTGCCGAAGTCGACGTTGGTGATGCTGGTGGCGGCGGTGGCCGGGCTCGGCCGCATCAAGCGCGCCTACGCCCACGCCGTGCGCGCCGGCTATCGCGTCTTCTCCTACGGCGACGCTTGCCTGATCGAGCGCGGCGCCCGGTGAGCGCCTTCGCCTTCACGCTCGAAGCCACCGACGGCGCCGCCCGCGCCGGCACGCTCACCACGGCCCACGGCACGGTCGAAACGCCCACCTTCATGCCGGTCGGCACGAGCGCCACGGTCAAGGCGCTCACGCCCGAGATGGTGGCGGCGACCGGCGCCGGCATCGTGCTCGCCAACACCTACCACCTGATGCTGCGGCCCGGCGCCGAGCGGGTGGCGCGGCTCGGCGGCCTGCACGCCTTCATGCGGTGGCCGGGCCCGATCCTGACCGACAGCGGCGGCTTTCAGGTGATGTCGCTCGCCAAGCTGCGCCAGCTCGGCGAGGACGGCGTCACCTTCGCTTCCCATCTCGACGGCGCAAAGCACCATCTGAGCCCCGAACGCGCCACCGAGATCCAGCGTCTCCTCGACGCCACCATCGCCATGCAGCTCGACGAGTGCCCGCCCTGGCCGATCGCCGAGGCCGCCTCGCGGGTGTCGATGGAACTGTCGCTGCGTTGGGCCGAGCGCTCGCGCCGCGCCTTCGTGGCGCGGCCGGGCTACGGCCAGTTCGGCATCGTCCAGGGCAGCACCTTCGCCGATCAGCGGTTGGCCTCGGCGCGCGGGCTCGGCGAGATCGGCTTCGAGGGCTACGCCGTCGGTGGCCTCGCCGTGGGCGAGCCGCAGGCGCAGATGTTCGAGGTGCTGGAGGCCATCTGTCCGGCGCTGCCGGCGCAACGGCCGCGCTATCTGATGGGGGTGGGCAAGCCGGCCGACATCGTCGGTGCGGTGCTGCGCGGGGTCGACATGTTCGACTGCGTGCTGCCGACGCGCTCGGGTCGCACCGGCCAGGCCTTCACCCGCCGCGGCACGGTCAACCTCAAGAACGCCCGCCACAAGGACGACCCCCGGCCGCTGGACGCGCACAGCGACTGCCCGGCGGCGCGGGACTACAGCCGCGCGTACCTCCATCATCTGGTCAGGTGCGACGAGATCCTGGCGAGCGTCTTGCTGACCTGGAACAATCTCTGGTTCTTCGAAACCCTCGTACGCGGCCTGCGCCGGGCCGTCGTCGCGGGCCGTGCGGCGGCGCATGCCGGCGACGTTCTCGCGACTTACGAACGAGGTGATCTGCCGCCGCTTTGAGTTCGGCGCATCTGCCGCCGCCTTCAGGGCATGCGGTGGTCGGGTCGCACGACCTTTCGCCCGTAGAGACGCGGTGCCAGCCGTGTTGATGGTGCCGCCGAGGTGCACAGACGGGAGCCGATGTTGGTGGACGGCGGACAGATCCTCCTCAGACGGCGCGAGACGGGGGACGGTTTCGACGTCATGTACCGGTCCGCGCCCGTGGGCGCGCTCTTGGTGGGGCGCGGCCTCGACGACGCCGAGAGCTTCGTGGGCCGGGCCCACGACCTGGAGCCGGTGGCGCACCGCGTCGCCTTCGCGCGCGCCTGGACCGGTGGCGAGGCCAGTGAGGCGCGGCGCGCCGCCTGGGCGATGCGGCTCCTCGCCGAGCGCGCGCGCAACGAGGCGAGCCGCGCCGCCCGGCATTTCGGCCGCGGTCACGGCGATGCCGCGTTGGTGGTGCCGGTGCAGCAGGCCGAGCGCGCGCTCGCACGCGCGTTGGGGACCGACATGTCGGCCCGCGGCGCGCTCGCGCCCGACCGTGTCGCCGTGGACGCGGCCAGCGCCCAGCTGATCGACGCGTTCGCGCGGCTCGTCGACACGCTGCGTGTCGCCCGGCCGCCGAGACCCGGGCTCGGCCGGACCGCCGACGAGGTCGTCGGCGCCGCCCGCGACGCGCCCGCGGCGTTGTTGATGGAGCTGGACGAGCAGTTGCCGGCGCTGAGCGCGCAGCTCGCCGACGAGCCGCCGCTGCGGGCCGTGGCCGAGGGTGGCGGCACCGGCAGCGCGGACACCGTGGGCGGCCGGGTGACCTACGGCCTGCGCCTGGCGGCGGGCTACGTCACCGCCGCCGGCTGCTCCACACCCGCCGAGCGCCTGTTCCAGCCCGGCGGGGTCGCCGCGGAACTCTTCGCCCGGCTGTCGGGCGACGCCCGCACCCTGGCGCTGGTGGTCGCGGCGCTCGACCCGAGTGTGAGTTGGAAGCTGGCGGGAGCCGCCGCCGATGCATGAGCGCCTGCTCGGCCGCGAGCTGGTCACCGCGATCCGCCACGCCGCGGCGGTGCGCGGATTGAGGCGGGTGCACCGCGCCCGCGTCGCGGTGGGCACGCTGCGTCAGGTCGACCTCCAGGCGCTCGATTTCTGCTTTCGGACCGCGGCGCCGGGCTCGATCGCCGAGGGCGTCGAGCTCGATATCGAGCAGCCGCTCGCCGACGCCTACTGTTTGAACTGCCACACCGACATCGTCGTTCGCCGCCGCGCCGACGCCTGCCCGAGCTGCGGCGGTCACCGCCTGCGCTTTCTGGGCGGCGACGAACTCCGCGTCATCGGCTGCGAGGGCGACTGATCGCGATCCCGGCGCGGTGCGCTGCGCGGAGTCGATGGCGCCTCCGATGAGCTCGGCCGCGGCGAGCGGCGCCGGACTCGTCAGGCCGCGCGCCGGTCGCCCCGGCCGAGCTCATC
>CAZCVH010000016.1:0-18830 GCA_964502115.1 uncultured Geminicoccaceae bacterium | reverse complement strand
GGCGGCGATCAGCGCCGGCGCGCCGCTGCCGACCGCGGTGAAGCGCGCCGGCAACCGTTCGGCGGCGGCTGCGGGCGTCGTCGCCACCGGCGTGCCCCACCCGCCGCCGGCGTCGGGCCAGCCGACGTAAAGTCCGCCGCGGCGGGCGTCGATGACCGGGAGGACGGGCGGCTCGGCATCTCTCACCGCCGCGACCAGCGCGTCGAGCGTGGTGACGGGGTGCACTGGCCGGTCGAGCGCGAGCGCCAGCGCGCGGACGGCGGCCACGGCGATCCGCACGCCGGTAAAGCTGCCCGGACCGACCGCGACGACGAGCCGGTCGATGGTCGACCACGCCCAACCGCCTTCGGCGCACGCGGCATCGAGGAGAGGGACCAGCCCTTCGGCGTGGCCGCGCGCGCCCGTCTCGGCGCGCTCCCAAAAGGTCGCCCCGCCGTCCTCGAGGGCGACGGAGCGCAGATCGCCGGAACTGTCGAGGGCGAGCAGACGCACGGGCGTGGTTCAGCCGATGGCGCGGACCTCGGCAACCTCGGGCACGTAATAGCGCAGCAGGTTCTCGATGCCGTTCTTGAGCGTGACCACCGAGCTCGGACAGCCCGAGCAGGCGCCACGCATGTGGAGGTAGACCACGCCGCGCTCGAAGCCGTGGAAGACGATGTCGCCGCCGTCCTGCGCGACCGCCGGCCGCACGCGGGTGTCGATCAGGTCGCGGATCTGGCGCACCAACTCGTCGTCGGCGTCGTGCGTCGCCTCCGCGGGCAGGGCCGCTTCGACCACGACCGGTTCGCCGCTCATGAAGTGCTCCATGATCGCGCCGAGCACCGCCGGTTTCAGGCTCTGCCAGTCGAGCGAGTCGTCCTTGCTCACGGTGATGAAATCGCGGCCGAGATAGACGCCGGCGACGCCGTCGACGGCGAACAGTCGCCGGGCCAGCGGCGACGCCTCTTCCGCCTTGTCCGCCTCCGGGAAGTCGGCGACGCCGTCTTCCATGACGGCGCGGCCCGGCAGAAACTTCATGCTGGCGGGGTTGGGCGTAGGCTCCGTCTGGATGAACATGGGCTTTCCTCGCGTGGCGCTGGCGGCAACATGGCGCGCCGGCCGAGCGCGTTCAAGTATCGCCGGCGGTGAGGGTGGCGGCGAGCGAGCGCAGCGCGGCGCCCGCGTCGAGGGCGTAGGCCGCCTGCGTCGCCACGTGGCTCGGCCGCCATTGACCGTCGGCCGGCCCGTTCGTGACGTACCATGGTCCGAGCGCGGCGGCGCGCTCCAGCCGCGCGAGGGCGTCTTGGAGCGCGGTGTCGGCGCTCGCGAAGAGGTCCGGGTGATCGGCGGCGAGCGCGCCCAGCAACAGGTGCCGGGCGTAGAGCGCCGCGCGGGTGGTCTGAAACCGATCGTCGGCGGTGGTGTCGAGCCACCGGCCCCCGCGCGCCTCGACGTGGTCGAGCCCGGCGGTCGCGGCGGCGTCGACGGCGTCGGCAAAAGCCGCGACCAGCGCGGCGACGGCCGCGGGCTCGTTCACGACGACATCGGCGCCGGACGCGAGTCGGGCGTTGAAGCGGTCGAGCGCGGCGGCGGCGTCGCGGTAGGACGACTCGGTGGCCTGCTGGGGCGTGAAGCCGCGGGTGACGTCGAAGATCCAGCGATCGGGCGGCACGGCGAGGGCCGCGCGCGCCGCGGCGAGCTCGGCCGGCGCGGGTCGGTCGATGGCGAGCGCGTCGACGACCGCCCGTGCCGATCCGATCAGCCCCGTTTGATACGCCGCCATGTCGTCGAGCAGGCTGGAGGGAAAGATGATCGGGTCGTTGGCGACCCAGCCGTGGCGGTCGACCTCGCGGCGGATCAGCGCCGCCGTGGTGGCCACCAGCGTCGAGCCGCCGTCGGGAACCGCGACGTCCTCGGCGAAGGCGGGATCGGCGTCGATCCGGTGCACGAGCTGACCGCCGACGGCGTAGTAGAGCGCGACCAGCACCGCGACGCCGACGACGGCCCACAAGGTGCGCTTGAGCCCGCGGCCGACGGCGGCGACGGCGGATGACATGATGCGGCCCTCCCGCGGCCTTTCTCGACGGCGCTTCGAGCTTCGCTCAGCCGCCCTTGGGCCGCAAGAAGCCGCAGGCCGCGCGCACCTCCTCGAGCACCGGCAACGCGATCGAAGCGGCGCGCTCGGCCCCGTCGGCGAGGATGGCGTCGATCTGGGCGGGATCGGCCATCAGCCGCCGCATCTCGGCGTTCAGCGGCGCCAGCTTGGCGACGGCGAGATCGGCGAGTTCGCGCTTGAACGCCGAGAACTGCGTGCCGGCGTGCTCGGCGGCGACGTCGCCGAGCGGCCGCTCGGCGAGGGCGGCGTAGATCCGCAACAGGTTGGTCGCCTCGGGGCGGTTCTCCTCGTCGAGGCTCAGCCCCTCGAGCGAGTCCGACTTGGCCTTTTGGAACTTGAGGGCGATGGCGGCGGCGTCGTCGGTGAGGTTGATCCGCGACATGTCCGAGCTCTCGGACTTGCTCATCTTCTTGGTGCCGTCGCGCAGGGACATGATGCGGGCGGTGGTGTCGAGGATCAGCGGCGCCGGCAGCGGAAAGAAGTCCTCGGCGAAGTCACGGTTGAAGGCGCTGGCGATGTCGCGCGAGAGCTCGAGGTGCTGCTTTTGGTCCTCGCCCACCGGCACGTACTCGGCCTTGTAAGCCAGGATGTCGGCGGCCTGGAGCACCGGGTAGGCGTAGAGGCCGAGCACCGCACTTTCGCGGTTCTTGCCGGCCTTCTCCTTGAACTGCGTCATCCGGTTGAGCCAGCCGAGCGGCGTGACGCAGTTCAAGATCCACGCCAGCTCGGCGTGGGCGAAGACGTTGGACTGGACGAACAGGACCGAGCGCCGCGGATCGATGCCGCAGGCCAGCAACGCCGCGGCGACCTCGCGGGTGTTGGCGTGCATGGATAAGGGGTCGTGCACCGTCGTCAGGGCGTGCAGGTCGACGATGCAGTAGATGCAGTCGTACTCCGCCTGCAGTTCGGCCCAGTTGCGGATGGCGCCCAGATAGTTGCCGAGATGCAGGCCGTGCGTCGGCTGCACGCCGGAGAAGATGCGACCCTTCATTCCGCGCCGTTCCGTGATCCGAGAGAGCGAGCCGGCTTAAGCACACAGAACGCCCGAAGCGTCAAGCGCGCCTCAGCCGGCGGCGCGGCGGGCGACCAGACGGCGCAACTCCCTCGGCACCGCGCCGAGCGCGAGCGCGGCGACGGCGAAGGAGGCCCCGCCGGCGCCGACCAGGGCACCGAGCCGGACCAGCGCCGGCCAGTCCCCGGCCAGCCGATCGACCCCCACCAGCACCGCCGCCATCACCAGCGTCGCCGCCAGCGCGCGGGCGAGGTGGGCGGCGAGCGCCCGGTCGGGCCGGAACCATCCGGCGCGGGCGAGCATGACGGCGAGCAGCGCCACGTTGAGCCAGTTGGCGAGGGCGGTGGCGAGCGCGATGCCGACATGGGCGAGGGCGTCGATGAAGACCAGGATCAGGCCGATATTGGCGAGCAGGGCGAACGCGGCGACGATCACCGGCGTGCGGGTGTCCTCGCGCGCGAAGAACGCGGGCGCCATCACCTTGACCAGGACGTAGGCCGGCAGCCCCACCGCGAAGGCCTGCACCGTGGCGGCGGTGGCGGCACTGGCCGCGGCGTCGAAGGCGCCGCGCTCGAACAGCCCCACCACGATCGGTGGCGCGATCAGGATCAGCGCCGCCGTCGCCGGCAGCGTCAGCAGGAGCGCGAGCCGGATGGCGCGGTTGAGCGTGCCGCGGGCGTGGTCCGCGTCGCCGGCGGCGACCTCGCGCGAGAGCACCGGCAGGAGCGCCGTGCCGACCGCGATGCCGACGACGCCCAAGGGCAACTGGTTCAGCCGGTCGGCGTAGAAGAGATAGGACTGCGCTCCCGGCGGTAGGTGGGAGGCGAACCAGAGATCCACCAGCATGTTCACTTGCGCGACGCCGGCGCCGAGCATGCCGGGCAGCACCAACAGGGACAGGCGCTTGATGCGCGGGTTCCAGCGCGGCCGGGTGAGCGTCGGCAGCATCTCGGCGCGTGCCGCGGCGCGGGTGAGGAAGGCGAGCTGGGCCACACCGGCGATCGCCACCCCCCAGGCGAGCGCGTGCGCCGGGCCGACGGGCAGCCAGGGCGAGGCCAACAGCGCCGCGATCAACACGATGTTCAACAGCACCGGCGCGAAGGCGGCGGCGCCGAAGCGGCCGATCGCGTTCAGCATGCCGCCCAGCAGCGCGGCCAGCGAGATCAACAGGATGTAGGGAAAGGTGACGTGGCTGAGCTCGACCGCGAGCGCAAAGCGCGGATCGTCGGGGCCGTAGCCGCCCGCGAGCACGCCCACGAGCTGCGGCATGAAGAGCTCGGCGGCGATCACCACGAGCACGAGGACCAGCGCCAGCCCGGCGAAGGCCTCGCCGGCGAAGCGACGCGCGTCGGCGGGACCGTGGGTCTCGAGCGCGCGCGAGACCATCGGCACGAAGGCGGCGTTGAAGGCACCCTCGGCAAAGAGGCGGCGCAGGAAGTTGGCCAGCTTGAAGGCGACGAAGAAGGCGTCGGAGACGACCCCGGCGCCGAGCACGTTCGCCATCGCGACGTCGCGGACGAAGCCCAGCACCCGAGAGAGCATCGTGTTGGAGCCGACGACCGCCGCGGCGCGGACGAGGTTCAACGTGGCTCGGTCCCGTCGAGCGGGGTCTCCAGCGCTTCCAGCAGCCGCCGCCGCAGGCGCTCCACCTTGGCGGGCGAGGTGATCTTCATGCCGAAGACGTCTTTCAGGTAGACGACGTCGACGGCGCGCTCGCCGAAGGTGGTGATGTGCGCGCTCGAGATCACCAGCCCGAGCTCCTTCAACACCCGGGTGACGTCGTAGAGCAGCCCGGTCCGGTCGCGGCCGTTGAGCTCGACCACGGTGTGGGTACGGCTGGCACCGTTGTCGACCAGTACCCGCGGCGTCACCCGGAAGACGCCGGTGCGGGCGCGGATCCGGCGGCGCCCGGCGAGCGCCTTGTCGAGGTGGATGCGCCCGGCGATGGCCTCCTCGACGGTGTCGCGGATCTTCGCCAGGCGCCGGTCGTCCTCGACGGCGCCGCCTTCGACCGCGTCCTGGATGCCGAAGCAGTCGAGCGCCATGCTGTCGGTGGTGGTGAAGATGTGGGCGTCGACGATGCTGGCGCCCGAGAGCGCGAGCGCACCCGCGACCTCCATGAAGAGCCCCGGATGGTCCGGCGCGTAGAGGGTGAGCTCGGTCCGGTCGTGGGCCCCGTCGACGGCGAGGTTGAGCCCGCAGAGCTCGCCGGAGCGCTCGACCGCGGCGACGAGCCGGGCGTGGCGGGCGTGGTCGGCGGCGGGAAAGCCGATCCAGTAGCGCGGGTCGTGGCGGCCGATGTAGCGCTCGATGGCGTCGTCGTCCCAGCCGGCGGGCGGGTCGCGACGCAGTTCCTCGCGCAGCGCCCGCTGGGCCTCGGCGACGGCGCGGCGGCGGGTCTGGGCGACGTCGCCCGCCAGCATCGCGGTCTCCGCGGCACGGTAGAGCGCGCGCAGGAGCTGCGCCTTCCAGCCGTTCCAGGCCGTGGGGCTGACGGCGCGGATGTCGGCGACCGTCAACAGAAAGAGCAGGCGCAGGCGCTCGGGCGACTGCACGATGGCCACGAAGTCCTGGATGGTCTTGGGATCCTCCAGATCACGGGAGAACGCCGTCTGCGTCATCAACAGATGGTGGCGGACCAGCCAGCACACCGTCTCGATACGCTCGGACGGCTGGCTCCAGCGCTCCATCACCCGCTGGGCGATCAGTTCGCCGACGGCGGCGTGGTTGCCGCGCCGGCCTTTGCCGATGTCGTGGAAGAAGGCGCCGAGATAGAGCGCCGGGCGCGAGACGATGTGGCGGATCACGTCGGAGCTCAGCGGCAGCTCACGGGCGCGCTCGCCGTTGGTGACGGCGTCGAGCTCGCCGATCACCCGGATGGTGTGATCGTCGACGGTGTAGACGTGGTAGAGGTTGTGCTGCATCAGCGCCACGATGCGGCCGAACTCCGGTACCAGCCGGCCGAGGGCGCCGATGTCGTTGAGCTTGGCCAGCGCCTTGGCCGGGGCCTTGGCCTCGGTGATCAGCCGGACCAGGCGCTGCAGCGACTCCGGATCTTCGCGCTTGGCGGGCTCGATGCCGCGGACGTCGCGCTTGGCGGCGCGCAGAGCCTGCGGGCGAATCTCCAGGCCCTGGGCGTCGGCGAGCTCGAGCATCCTCAGGATGTCGAGCGGGCGCCGGGCGAAACGCTCGGGATCGTCGAGGCCGACGCGCCGCTCGTGGACGACGAAGCCGTCCACCTTCTGGCGGCCGAGCCCGAGCTGGGACAGGCGAAAGAGCGGCCGGCGGCGGTTCTCGTCGGCGAGCGTGTCGCAGATCGCGGCGGTGAGCGTGCTGACGTCCTTGGCGACGAGATGAAAGCGCTTCATGAAGCGCTCGACGCTCTCCAGCTTGTGGCGCGCCTTGTAGCCCATCCGGGCCGCCACCTCGGTCTGCAGATCGAAGGTGAGGCGCTCCTCGGCGCGGCCGGTCAGGTAGTGCAAATGGCAGCGCACCGCCCACAGGAACTGCTGCGAGCGCTGGAAGGTGCGGATCTCGCTTCGATCCAGCATGCCGTGCGTGTGCAGGTCGTCGAGCGTGCGGACGTCGTGGAAGAAGCGCGCGAGCCACATGATCAGGTGCAGATCGCGCAACCCGCCCTCGCCGTCCTTGACGTTGGGCTCGAGCAGGTAGCGGCTGTCGCCGACCTTGTCGTGGCGCTCGCCGCGCTCCTTCAGCTTTTCCTCGAGGTAGCCGCGGCCGCGGCCCGGCAGCACCTCGTCGGCGAGCCGGCGCTTGAATTCCTCGTAGAGCTGGGCGTCGCCGCTCAAGAGCCGGGTCTCGAGCGCGGTCGTCAGCACCGTGGTGTCGGCGCGGGCGGCGCGCAGCGCGTCGTCGACCGAGCGCACGGCGTGGCCGACTTTGAGCCGCAGATCCCACAACGTGTAGAGGACCGTCTCCACCAGCTGCTCGCTGCGCGGCGTCGGCTTGTAGGGCAACAGGAACAGGAGATCGATGTCGGAGTGCGGCGCCAGGTCGCCGCGACCGTAGCCGCCGACGGCGACGACGGCGAGGCGCTCCGACGGCGTCGGATTGTGCATCGGATAACGGCGCTGCTGCGCCCAATCGAGCAGCCCTTGCACCAGCTGGTCGATGACGTGGCCGCGCTTGAAGACGACCTCGGCGGCGCGGCCGTCGGCCTCGAACCGCTGGCGGATGGCGGCCTCGGCGGCGGCGAGCCGGCGCTTGGCGGTCTCGAGCGGGCGGGCGTCCGCGGGTACCGCGGCGAGGGCCTCGCGCAGGCCTAGAGCCTCGAGGTCGGCGGCTTCGGCGGGCGCCTCGGATGGGGCCGTGGACGTCGCGACGAGCGGCTCGGACATGGGGCAGGGTACGGCTTTCGTTGGAGACCCGTGTGTGCAGACGGCACATTGCGCTTCGGTCCGCACTGCTTAGGTAAATGAGCGCGTCGAGAACAGGGGAACAGAGCCGCGGCGTGGCCGACTTCTGGGCAATGGGCGGATACGCCGCCTACGTGTGGAGCGCTTTCGGATTGAGTATCGGAGCGCTCCTGGTGCTGTTGGCCGCCAGCTGGTGGAGCGCGCGCCGCCGCGCCGCCGAACTGGAACGCTGGCGCCGACGCGTCGACGTCGAGGGGGCCGAACAGGGTTAGGGTCGGGGGCCGGATCGTGCGGAGCCGCAAAAATCAACGTTTGTTGCTGGTCACCGTCGCAGTGGGGCTGGTGGGAGCCGCAACCGCGCTCGTCCTCTCCGCGCTCGACGAGAACATCGCCTTCTTCGCCGGCCCCGCGGAGCTGAAGGCGGGCGAGCTCGAAGTCGGCAAACGCCTCAGGCTCGGCGGGCTCGTCGTCCAGGACAGCGTCGTCTACGGCGACCAGGGCCACGTCTCCTTCCAGCTCACCGACGAGGCCGCCGCCGTCGACGTCACCTATCACGGCGTGCTCCCCGACCTCTTCCGTGAAGGTCAGGGCATCGTCGCGGTCGGCACGCTGACGCCGAGCGGGCGCTTTCGGGCCGACGAGGTGCTCGCCAAGCACGACGAGGGCTATATGCCGCCCGAGGTCACCGAGGCGCTGGAGCGGGCCGGCCAGCTCGACCATGCCGGTGGAGGTGGAGGAGGAACGACACCGTGATCCCCGAACTCGCGCATCTGGCCCTGGTCCTGGCGCTCGGCGCCGCGGTCGTCCAGGCGAGCCTACCGTTGGTCGGCGCATCGCGCGGCGACGCCGCTCTGATGGGGCTCGGCAAGTCCGCCGCGCTCGCGCAGTTCCTGTTGATCACGCTCGCCTTCGGCGCGCTGATCCACCTCTACCTCGTCTCCGATTTCTCGGTGCTCAACGTCGCCCAGAACAGCCATGCGCTGAAGCCGCTGCTCTACAAGATCAGCGGCACCTGGGGGAATCACGAGGGCTCGCTGCTCTTGTGGGTGTGGGTGCTGGCGCTGTTCGGGGCGGCGCTCGCCGCCTTCGGCGACAACATCCCCGCGCCCTTTCGCGCCCGCGTCCTCGCCGTGCAGGCGATGATCGGGGTCGCCTTCCTCGCCTTCATGCTCTTCACCTCGAACCCGTTCGAGCGCCTCACGCCGGCGCCGCTCGAGGGCTCGGGATTGAACCCGATTCTGCAGGACCCCGGCCTCGCGTTCCATCCGCCGCTTCTCTACATCGGCTATGTCGGGTTCTCGATGACCTTCGCCTTCGCCGTCGCGGCGCTGATCGAGGGCCGGGTCGACCCGAGCTGGGCGCGCTGGATGCGGCCCTGGTGCCTGGTCGCCTGGGCGGCGCTGACCCTCGGCATCGCGCTCGGCTCCTACTGGGCGTATTACGAGCTCGGCTGGGGTGGCTGGTGGTTCTGGGACCCGGTCGAGAACGCGTCCTTCATGCCGTGGCTCGTCGGCACCGCGCTCCTGCACTCGCTGATCGTCGTCGAGAAGCGCGACAGCCTGAAGAGCTGGACGATCCTTCTGGCGATCCTCGCCTTCGGCTTCAGCCTGCTCGGCACGTTCCTGGTGCGCTCGGGGGTCCTGACCTCGGTCCACGCCTTCGCCACCGACCCGTCGCGCGGCGTGTTCATCCTGGCGATCCTGGTGGTGTCCCTGGTCGGGCCGTTGACCCTTTACGCCCTGCGCGCGCCGGCGATGCGACCGGGCGGCGTGTTCCAGCCGCTCTCGCGCGAGGGCGCGCTGATCGTGAACAACCTGCTGTTGGCCACGGCCACCGCGACCGTGTTGCTCGGCACGCTCTATCCGATGTTTTTGGAGGCGCTGGCCGGCGAGAAGATTTCGGTGGGACCGCCGTACTTCAACGCCACCTTCCTGCCGCTGATGGTCCCGCTCCTTCTGGTCGTGCCGATCGGCACGCTCTTGGCGTGGAAACGCGGGGACCTGAGGCGCGTCTTGAAGAGCATGAGCCTCGCCGCCGTCGCCGGCGTGGCGCTCGCCGCCCTCGCCGCCTGGACCGATCCGCGCACGACGATCATCACCGCGCTCGGCTTCTTCGTCGCCGGTTGGGTGATCGGGGGGGCGCTCGTCGACCTCGCCCAACGCGCCGGAGTGGGCAAGCGCGGCGCGGGGCAGGTGTTCCAGCGGCTGAAGGGGCTGCCGCGCTCGGCCTTCGCCACCACCCTCGCGCATGTCGGCCTCGGCGTGACGGTGATCGGCATCGTCGCCACGTCCGCCTGGCAGGACGAGGTCATCACCTCGATGACCCCGGGCGAAAGCCGCGAGCTCGCCGGCTACGACGTGCGGCTCGCCGACATCGTGCGCGAGCGCGGCGGCAACTTCGTCGCGACCAAGGCGATCTTCCAGATCAGCCGCGACGGCCGCCCGGTGTCGGTGCTCGACAGCGAGAAACGCCAGTTCGTCGTCGAGCGTGAGACCACGACCGAGGCCGGCATCGACAGCGGGCTGATGCGCGACCTCTACGTCGTCCTCGGCGAGCGCTCCGAGCAGGGTGGCTGGACGGTGCGGCTCTACCACAACCCGCTGGTTGCCTGGATCTGGGGCGGCACGCTGTTGATGGCCGGTGGGGCGGCGGTGTCGCTGAGCGATCGGCGCTATCGCGTCGGCGCGCCGCAGCCGAGCGCCGGGCCCAAGGCCGCGGCCGCCGGGGCGCAGCCGCAGGTCGGGAGCTGATCGCCGTGCGCCGTCTCCTCTTCCTGCTGCCGGCCCTGGTGGTGGTGGTGATCGGGCTCGGGCTCGGCTTCGGGCTCACCCGCGACGCCAGCGAGATCCCCTCGGTGCTGATCGACAAGCCGGTGCCGAGCTTCGATCTCGCCGCGCTCGAGGGCGTCGATACCCCCGGCCTCGCCAGCTCCGATCTCGGCGGCGAGGTGGCGCTCGTGAACGTCTTCGCGAGCTGGTGCCCGCCGTGCCGGGTCGAGCACCCGGTGCTGACCCGTCTCGCCGAGGCCCGCGGCATCCCGCTCTACGGCATCAACTACAAGGACGTGCCGGCGGACGCCGCGGCCTGGCTGGCCGAGCTGGGCAACCCCTATCGCCGCATCGGGGTCGATCCCGAGGGCCGCACCGGCATCGAGCTCGGCCTGAGCGGGGTGCCGGAAACCTTCGTCGTCGACGCCGAGGGGCGCATCCGCTACCGCCACGCCGGCCCGATCGCGCCCGCGGACGTCGACGACACCCTCATGCCGCTGATCGAGGAGCTGCGCGGATGAAGCGTCGGGGCCTCGCGCTCATCATCGCCGTCGCCGTCGCGACCGTGCTCGCGGCCGGCGACGCCGCCGCCGCCGTCTCGGCGGAGGAGAAGCTGGACGATCCGAAGCTCGAAGCCCGCGCCCGCGAGCTCGGCAAGGATCTGCGCTGCGTCGTCTGCCAGAACCAGTCGATCGACGACAGCAACGCCCCCCTCGCCAAAGATCTGCGCGAGCTCGTGCGCGAGCGCGTCGTCGCCGGCGACAGCAACGAGGAGGTGCTGAGCTACGTCACCGCGCGCTACGGCGACTTCGTTCTGCTCGAACCGCCGGTGCGCGCCAGCACCTGGCTGTTGTGGTACGGCCCCGCGGCGCTGTTGGCCGTGGGCGGCGTCGGTGCCCTGGTATGGATCCGCGGCCAGCGGCGCCGGCCGCGCGTGGTCGAGCCTTTGAGCGACGAGGAGCGGGCGGACCTGGACCGCCTGTTGAAGGAGCGTTCGTGAATTCGACGTTGTTTTGGGCCGTCGGCGCGCTCTTGGCGCTGACCTCGGCGGCGCTGGTGGCGTGGCCGTTGCTGCGACCGCGGCGGGGGACCGATCCGCGCGAACACGCCCTCGCGGTCTACCGCGATCAGCTCGCCGAAGTCGACCGCGATCGCGAGCGCGACCTCGTCGACGACGAGCAGGCCCGCGCCGCCCGCACCGAGATCGAGCGCCGTCTGCTCCAGGCGGCCCGCGTCCCGGCCGGCGGCGGTGCCGTGGCGCGCGCGCGACCTTTGGCGGCGGTCGCGCTGGCGGTGGTCGTGGCGATCGGCGCCGTCGGCGTCTACGTCTACAACGGCAGTCCGGGCCTGCCCGGCCAGCCGCTCGCCGCGCGCGACCTGGACGAGCGGCGCGAGGAGCGCGAGAGCCAGGCCCGCCAGCTCGCCGAGCTCGAGGAGCGCGCCCGCGAGGATCCGCCGCCGTCGGCGGAATTCTGGTTCTCGCTCGGTCGGCTGCGGGCGCAGCTGATCGGTCCGCGCGAGGCCGCCGCCGCGTTCCGCGACGGGCTCGCGCGCAACCCGGACGATCCGACGCTGATGGCCGCCCTCGGCGAGGTGCTGGTGGAGGCGTCCGAGGGCACCGTCACCCCGGCGGCGAAAGACCTCTTCGACGCCGTGCGCGAGCAGGCGCCGAACCAGCCCCAGGCTTTGTTCTACCTCGGCATGGCCGCCGCCCAGTCTGGCGACGACCGGGTGGCGTTGGAGCGCTGGGGGCGGCTGTTGGAGACCGGGCCCGCCGACGCGCCCTGGCGATCGTCGGTGGAACAGCAGTTCCGCGAAGTCGCCGAGCGCGCCGGCGTCGACGCCGACACGATGCTGGCGGCGCGCGAAGGCACGGCGCCCGAGCCCGCGGCGATGGCGGCCGACATGTCGGAGGCCGAGCGCGAGGCGATGATCCGCTCGATGGTCGACGGTCTCGCGGCCAAGCTCGAGGAGAACCCCGACGATGTCGACGGCTGGTTGCGGCTGGGCCGTTCGCAACTCGTGCTGGGCGAACCCGACAAGGCGATCGAAGCGTACCGTCGCGCCCGCGAGCTCGCTCCCGACAACCCCGACGCGTTGATGGGCGAGGCCGAAGCCCGCCTCGCCGCCACCGAGCGCATCGAGGGCGTGCCCAAGGTGTCGACGCGGCTGTCGGAGCTCCTGCGCGAGGTCGCCGAGCTGCAGCCCGACAACCCGCAACCGCATTGGTATCTCGGCCTCCACGCCCTGCAGCGGGGCGAGGTCGCCGCCGCCCGCCGCTCCTGGCAACGGGTGCTCGGACTCCTGGGTCCCGACAACCCGAGCTACGCCGCGGTCAAGGAGCAGATCGAGGCGCTGCCCAGCTCGGGCGGCTGAGTGCGAGCGCGTGCCGTCGCGGCGGGGGGTCCGATTGCGCTGGATCATCGCCGCCCGGCCCGCTGCGGCGTTACCATCCTCGTCGGCTCGAATAGGGAGGTCACGATGGACGCTGGCGCCGCCTATCGGCTGTCGGCGACCGAGTTGAACGTCCTGGTGGCGGCGCTGGACGACGCCGGCTACGCGGTGTGGGGGCCGACGGTCCGCAACGACGCCGTCGTCATCGATCGCCTCGACGACGCCGCGAACTTGCCGCACGGCCGGCGGACCGTGCAGGCGGGCGGGCACTACCGCCTCGACGCCACCGGTGACGCGCGGGTGTTCGCCTGCGTCCACGGTGCGGACAGCTGGAAGCGCCTGCTCCACCCCCCGAAGCTCCGGCTCTGGCGCTGCACCCGCGACGCCGACGGCGCGCTCGACTTCGCGGGCGAGGAGCCCGCCGAGGCGCGGCCGATGGCGTTCTTCGGCGTGCGCGGCTGTGATCTCGCCGCCATCCACCGGCTCGACGACGTCTTCGACCGCGCCGCCGCCCCCGATCCCGTCTACGAGGCGCGCCGTAACGGCCTGTTCGTCGTCGCGGTGGATTGCGCCGAGCCGGGTGGCACCTGCTTTTGCGCGTCGATGGGTACCGGCCCGCAGGTGGAGCGGGGCTTCGACTGGCGTCTGACCGAGCTCGACGACGCCGACGGCCGGCGTTTCCTCGTCAGCGCCGGCAGTGCGCTCGGCGCCGAGCTGCTGGCACCCCTCGCGCTCGCGCCGGCGGCGGCGGTCGACGAGACGGCGCGCCGGCGCCAGGGCGAGAGCGCGGTGATGGGGCGAGCCCTCGACACCGCCGGCCTCGGGGAGGCGCTCGTGGCGCGCCGCGAGAGCAGCTATTTCGAGCAGGTCGCCGAGCGTTGCCTCGGCTGCGCCAACTGCACGATGGTGTGCCCCACCTGCTTCTGCACGACGGTCGAGGACACCAGCGACCTCGCCGGCACCACCGCCGAGCAACACCGGCTGTGGGACAGCTGCTTCACGCTCGGCTTCAGCTACGTCAACGGCGGCACGGTGCGCGAGGGCGGAGCGGCACGCTACCGCCAGTGGCTCCTGCACAAGCTCGCGACCTGGTGGGATCAGTTCGACGCCTGCGGCTGCGTCGGCTGCGGACGCTGCATCACCTGGTGCCCGGTCGGCATCGACATCACCGCCGAAGCCGCGGCCCTGCGCGCGGAGCCGGTGCCGTGACCCCGCTCGAGGACCTCGTGCGCGCCCACCCGTTCTTCGCCGGGCTGCCGCAAGAGGTGGTCGACCTCGTCGCCGGCTGCGGCACCAACGTCGCCTACGCGCGGGCGAGCTACGTCTTCCGCGAGGGCGGGCCGGCGGATCGCTTCTTTCTGCTGCGCCACGGTCGGGTGAGTCTCGAGGCCTTTCTGCCCGGGCGCGGCCCGCGCGTCTTTCAAACGCTCGGGCCCGGCGAAGTCGTCGGCGCCTCCTGGCTGGTCGAGCCGCACGTCTGGAGCTGGGACGCCCGCGCGCTCGATACCGTCCGCGCCATCGCCTTCGACGCGGTGTGTCTGCGCGACAAATGCGACGCCGATCCGGCTCTCGGCTACGCCTTGATGAAGCGCTTCGTGCCCGTTGTCGTGGCGCGTCTGCAGGAGGCGCGGATGCAGGCGCTCGACCTCTACGGGCGGGCGTCGTGACCGCGCCGCCGCTCCCGCTCACCGTCCGCGAGGTCGTGGGCGAGACCGCCGAGGCCGCGACGATCGTGCTCGACGACGAGCGGGGCGGGCTGGCGACGCCGGTGCCCGGGCAGTTCAACATGCTCTACCCGTTCGCGGTGGGCGAGGCGGCGATCAGCTTGAGCGCGTTCGACGCCGGCCGGCTGACCCACACCGTGCGCTCGGTCGGCCCCGTCTCCGAAGCGCTGCGCAACCTGGAGCCCGGCGCGCAGGTGGGCGTGCGGGGGCCGTTCGGCCGCGGCTGGCCGATGCGTCGGGCGCGTGGCCGCGACGTCGTGCTCGTCGCCGGCGGCATCGGGTTGGCGCCGCTGCGGCCCACGATCCACGCCGTGTTGGCCGAGCGCGAGGCGTTCGGCCGGGTCTTGATCCTCTACGGCGCGCGCAGCCCGGCCGACCGGCTGTTCATCGCCGAGCTCGAGGACTGGGACGGCCGCGCCGACCTCGACCTCGCCGTCACCGTCGACTACGCCGACGGCGGCTGGCGCGGTCGCGTCGGCTTCGTCACCGCGCTCTTGCCGCACATCCGCTTCGACCCCGACAACACCATCGCGATGATGTGCGGCCCGGAGGCGATGATGCGCGCGGTCGCGAGCAAGCTCACCGCCCGCGGCGTGCCCGCGAGCGACGTCTACCTCTCGATGGAGCGCAACATGAAATGCGCCGTCGGCACCTGCGGGCACTGTCAGTTCGGCCCGCTCTTCATCTGCAAGGACGGCCCGGTCTTCACCTTCGCCGAGATCCAGGAGCTTCTGGCCGTGCGGGAGATCTGAGCGATGTCGACGCGCAAGTCGCTCGCGGTGTGGAAGTTCGCCTCCTGCGACGGTTGCCAGCTGGCCCTGCTCGACGGCGTCGACGAGCTCCTGGCGCTCGCGGGCGCGGTCGACATCGCCTACTTCCTGGAGGCGTCGAAGGCCAAGGTGGAGGGGCCCTACGACCTCTCGCTGGTCGAAGGCTCGATCACCACCGAGCACGACGCCCGCCGCATCCGCGAGGTCCGCGGGGCTTCCGAGCGGCTGGTGACGATCGGGGCCTGCGCCACCGCCGGCGGCATCCAGGGGCTGCGCAACGACGCCGACGCCGACGACTTCGCCCGCGCGGTCTACCCGCGCCCCGAGGAGCTGGCCTACCTGCCGACGTCGACCGCGATCGGTCAGCACGTGCTGGTCGACTTCGAGGTCCGCGGCTGTCCGGTCAATCCGCGGCAGGTGCGCGAGGTGGTGGGCGCCTATCTCGCCGGCCGGCACCCGCAGATCTCGGCCGCGAGCGTCTGCAACGACTGTAAGCGGCGCGGGCTGCCGTGCGTCATGGTGGCCCACGGCACACCGTGTCTCGGCCCCGTCACCCAGGCCGGCTGCGGGGCGCTGTGCCCGGCCTGCGCGCGCGGCTGCTACGGTTGCTACGGCCCGATGGAGGCGCCGCAGACCGCGGCGCTCGCGGCGTGGTGGCGCGAGCTCGGGGTGAGCGACGCCGACATCACCCGCGCCTTTCGCACCTTCAACGCCGACGCGCCGGCCTTCCGCGAGGAGGCGCGCCGCCATGGCGGGTGAGACGCGCACCATCAAGACCGAGGCGCTGGCGCGGGTGGAAGGCGAGGGGGCGCTCCATCTCAAGCTCAAGGACGGTCGCGCCGAGGAGGTGAGGCTCGCGATCTACGAGCCGCCCCGCTTTTTCGAGGGGCTGCTGCGCGGTCGCCGGTTCGACGAGGCGCCCGACATCACCGCCCGCATCTGCGGCATCTGCCCGGTGGCGTATCAGACCAGCGCCATGCTCGCGATGGAGGACGCCGCCGGCGTCGAGGTGCCGCCCGCCCTGCGCGGGCTGCGGCGGCTGCTCTACTGCGGCGAATGGCTGCAGAGCCACGCGCTGCACGTCGTCCTCCTCCACGCCCCCGATTTCTTCGACCTCGACGACGGCTTCGCGCTCGCCGAGCGCCACGGCGACATCGTCCGCCGCGGTCTCGAGCTCAAGCGCGTCGGCAACGCCATCATGGAGGTGGTGGGCGGCCGCGCCGTCCATCCCGTGAACCCGCGCGTCGGCGGGTTCTACCGGGTGCCGACGAAGGCCGAGCTCGAACCCTTGCGCCCGCAGCTGGAGGAGGCGCGCACGGCCGCACTCGCCACGCTGGCCTGGACCGCGACGCTGGCGATCCCCGAGCTGGAGCGCGACGTCGCGTTCCTCGCCGTGCACGACCCGGACGGCTACGCCATCGACCGCGGCACGCTCCACGCCTCCACCGGCGCCGCGTTCACGGCGCAGCAGTGGGACGACCACGTCGTCGAGCGGCAGGTGTCGCACTCCACCGCGCTGCACGCCACGCTGGACGGGGCCTCGCCCTATCTCACCGGCCCGCTCGCCCGCTGGGCGCTCAACGGCGCGCAGCTGCCGGGCTGGCTCAAGCAGGCGGCCGCCGAGGCCGGGCTCGCCATGCCCTGTCGCAACCCCTTCGCCAGCATCCAGGTGCGCGCCGCCGAGATGGCGTACGCCGCCGACGAGGCGTTGCGGCTGATCGACGCCTACGAGGCGCCCGCGGCGCCCTTCGTCGAGGCGCAGCCGCGCGACGCCGCGGGCTTCGGCGTCAGCGAGGCACCGCGCGGGGCGCTGCACCACGGCTACGCCGTCGACGGCGACGGCCTCATCACCCGTGCGCGGATCGTGCCGCCCACCGCCCAGAACCAGGCGGCGATCGAAGCCGACATCCGCGCCACCGCCGAGGCCAACGCGGCGCTGGACGACGCGGCGCTCTCCTGGCGCTGCGAGCAGGCGATCCGCAACCACGACCCGTGCATCTCCTGCTCGGCGCACTTCTTGAACCTGACGGTCGAGCGTGGGTGACGGCGCCGTCCTCATCGGGCTCGGCGCGCGCGATCGTGGCGACGACGCGGCGGGATTGATCGTCGCCGCCCGCCTGCGTCCGCGGCTCGCCGGCCAGGTTCGGGTGGTCGAGGGCTGCGCCGACGCGCTCATGCTCGTCGCCGAGCTCGACGGAGCCGCCACGGCGGTCGTGGTCGATGCGTTGCGCGTCACCGACGCGGTGCCCGGCACGCTTCGCCGTCTCGATCTCCGCACCGCAGAGCCGCCGCGGCCGTCGGCGTGGGTGAGCGGGCACGGCGACGCGCTCGGCACCGGCTGGGGCGTGGCGAGGGCGTTGGGGGCCGTGCCGCGGCGCTGGTTCCTGGTCGGTGTCGTCGGCGCGGAGTTCACGCTCGGCGCGCCGCTCTCCGCCCCGGTACGCGCCGCGCTCGATCCGCTGGCGGCGGCGGCGGTGGCGGCGCTCGACGGCTCAACCGCGTAGGCCGATCCCTTCGAGCGCGAGCTCGACCGCCGAGGTCAGGTGGACGTAGCCGCGCTCGGCGAAATGCAGCTCGTCGGGCAGGAACAGTTCCGATCGCGGCGCACCTTCGCCGTCCAGGACGAAGGCGGCGGTGTCGACGAAGGCGGCGGGGCGGTCGTCGTCGAGCGCGCGCATCGCCGCGTTCACCGCGCGCATCCGCGGCCAGAGATCGAAGCGCGCGGGGCTCGGCTTGAGATCGACGAACACGAACGCTGCCGCGCCGGCGGGCGTGCCGGCGAGATCGCGCCGGAGCGTGCGCCAGCGGTCCACCACGTCGCTCGCCGCCGCGCCCTCGGCGATGTCGTTCTCGCCGGCATAGAGGACGATGCCGGCGGGGCGATGAGGCGCGAACAGGCGCGCGCGGTGGCGGTGGACTTCGGCCAGCGTCGAGCCGCCGAAGCCGCGCTGGACCACCGGTCTCGGCGTGAAGCGGCATGCGAGCGCCGGCCACAGCCGGATGGTCGAGCTGCCGACGAAGAGCAGCGCACCGGCGGGCGACGGTGCCGCCGCGTCGGCGCGCGCGAAGGTCGCGAGTTCGTCCTCGAACCGTGTCGCGCCGGCGGTGCCGGTGAACAGCCAAGGCGCGCCGAGCACGGCCCGGCGCGGCAGGCGCGGCGAGGCGAAGGGCGGTGGCATCGCGGGCTCGCTCGCTGCTTTTGAAACACGCGGTCGCGTGCAGCACGCGGCTGTCGCCGGCGCGGATGACGCCATCCGGCAAGCCGTGTCAACGCGGCGAGTGATCTCGCGCCGCCGGTCGGCGCTCGCGTCGAGGGGGCCCGCAGCGGTCCGCCACCAAGCGCTTCGCCGCGGGCGATGCGCTCTGAGATAGCGCCGCCTCGTCTCCGGCTGCCGCAACGCGCGATAAGCCCACCGCCGCGCGCGCCGCAGCTTGACCGCCGGCGCCGCTGTGGTGTTTGTCCGATCGTCTTTGTGTTTTTTTGGGAGGACGGCATGACGACGTTCAAGCTCGGGGTCGCGGCCGGCATGGTGGCCGCCGCCGGCCTCTTCGCCGCGGATGTGGCCGAGGCTCAGGATCAGCAATTCTTCTCGATCGGCACGGGTGGCCTCACCGGTGTCTACTACCCCGCCGGTGGCGCCATCTGCCGGATGGTCAACCGCGACCGCGGCGAGCACGGTTTTCGCTGCGC
>CAZCVH010000015.1:4847-20886 GCA_964502115.1 uncultured Geminicoccaceae bacterium | reverse complement strand
CACTAGTTCACGCCCTCGGGCATGGCTTCGCCCTCGGCCCAGACCTGGAGAAGCTGGTCGTAGTCGACCGTGACGCCTTGCGGCTTCTCGTTCTCGAGCGCGGGCTTGGGCGCGCCCGGCTGCTCCAGCCAATAGCTGGCCTCGCGCTCCTGGTTGAGCTGCGGGCCGCACTCGGCGAAGACGCCGGCGCGCTCGAGGCGCTCCATGATCCGGTCCTGCTGCGAGGCCAGGTTGTCCATCGCCTCCTGCGGGGTGCGCTGGCCGGTCACCGCCTCGGCGACGTTCTGCCACCAGAGCTGTGCCAGCTTCGGATAGTCGGGCACGTTGGTGCCGGTCGGCGTCCACATCACCCGCGCCGGGCTGCGGTAGAACTCGACCAGACCGCCGAGCTCGGGGGCGCGCTCGGTGAAGCTGGCGTGGCGGATGTCGCTGTCGCGGATCGGCGTCAGCCCGACATGGGTCTTCTTGAGCGAGGTCGATTTGGCGACGGTGAACTGGGCGTAGAGCCAAGCCGCCTGGCGCCGCGGCACCGGGGTCGACTTCAACAGGGTCCAGCTGCCGGCGTCCTGGTAGCCGAGCTTCATGCCCTCTTCCCAGTAGGGCCCGTGCGGGGAGGGGGCCATCCGCCATTTCGGCTCGCCGTTCTCGTCGACGACCGGCAGGCCCTCCTTCGCCATGTCGGCGGTAAAGGCGGTGTACCAGAAGATCTGCTGGGCGACGTTGCCCTGCGCCGGCACCGGACCGGCCTCGGAGAAGGTCATGCCGGAGGCTTCCGGCGGGGCGTACTGGTCGAGCCATTCGATGTATTTGCGGAGCGCGTAAACCGAGGCCGGGGCATTGGCCGCACCGCCGCGGCTGACGCTCGAGCCCACCGGATGGCAGTTCTCGACGCGGATGCCCCACTCGTCCACCGGCACGCCGTTGGGGATGCCGGTATCGCCCGCACCCGCCATCGACAGCCAGGCGTCGGTGAAGCGCCAGCCGAGCGAGGGGTCCTTCTTGCCGTAGTCCATGTGGCCGTAGACGCGCTCGCCCTCGATCTCACCCACGTGCTCGCTGAAAAACTCGGCGATGTCCTCGTAGGCCGACCAGTTTACCGGCACGCCCAGGTCGTAGCCGTAGATCTCGCGGAACTGCTCCTGCAGATCCTCGCGATTGAACCAGTCGTAGCGGAACCAGTAGAGGTTGGCGAACTGCTGCGTCGGCAGCTGGTAGAGTTTGCCGTCGGGGCCGGTCGTGAAGGACTTGCCCATGAAGTCGTCGACATCGAGGGTCGGCAGCGTGTAGTCGGCGCCGTCGCCCTCCATCCAGTCCGAGAGCGGCACGACGAAGCCGTAGCGCGCATGGGTGCCGATCAGGTCGGAGTCGTTGACGTAGGCGTCGTAGATGTTCTCGCCCGACTGAAACTGCGTCTGAATCTTCTCGATCACGTCACCTTCCTGGATCAGGTCGTGGGTGACCTCGATCCCGGTGATCTCGGCGAAGGCCTCGGCCATCACCTCGCTCTCGTACTGGTGCGTGGTGATGGTCTCGGAGACGACGTTGACCTCGGTGACGCCCTGCTCGCGCAGCTGCCGCGCGGCGTCGATGAACCACTGCATCTCTTCAAGCTGCTCGTCCCGCGTCAGGGTCGAGGGCTGAAACTCCTCGTCGATCCAGCGCTCGGCGGCGGCCATGTCCGCCAGCGCCGGGCCCGCGGCGCCGAGGCCCACGGCCAGCGCGGTCCCCGCCAGCAGGTTTTTGGTGAGGGTGGTGCTCAAAGTCTTCCTCCCTGTTCGACGGGCCTTGACGGGCACCGCGCCGGCAACCGGCAGCGGCGCGACGGCGAGGGCCCGAACCCGCCGCCGTGAAACGAGCGCTCAGCCGAAGCGCAGCACGAGGATCATCCACGCGATGCCGATGGCGAGCGCGATCCACAAGCTCTGAAAGCCGGCGGCCAGATAGCCGAGATGCCAGTAGGCGTTGGTCAAGAGGCCGATGAAGAGGCGGTCGCCGCGTGTCGTCGCGATCGGCAACAGCCCCTTGCGCTCCGCCGACGGCTGGGCGAACTGCCAAGCGGTCATGAGTGCCAGCATCGACGCGATCGCGGCGAAGAAGATCGCGGTCGGCCGCGTCCATTGCATCCACTCGAGGAGTTCCAAAGCTCCACCTCCTCACACCCGGCCGAGGGCGAAGCCCTTGGCCATGTAGTTGCGCACGAAGTAGATCACGAGCGCGCCGGGGATGATCGTCAGCACGCCGGCGGCGGCGAGAAGCCCCCAGTCGATGCCGGCGGCGGAGACCGTGCGCGTCATCGTGGCGGCGATGGGCTTGGCCTCGACGCTGGTGAGCGTCCGGGCCAGAAGCAACTCGACCCAACTGAACATGAAGCAGAAGAAGGCGGTGACGCCGATGCCGGCCTTGATCAGCGGGATGAACACCCGAACGAAGAAGTGCGGGAAGGTGTAGCCGTCGAGATAGGCGGTCTCGTCGATCTCGCGCGGGACGCCGCGCATGAAGCCCTCGAGGATCCAGACCGCGAGCGGCACGTTGAACAGGCAGTGCGCCAGGGCCACCGCCAGGTGCGTGTCGAAAAGCCCGAAGGTCTGGTAGAGCTGGAAGAACGGCAGCAAGAACACCGCCGGCGGCGCCATCCGGTTGGTCAAGAGCCAAAAAAACATGTGCTTGTCGCCGATGAAGCGATAGCGCGAGAAGGCGTAGGCCGCCGGCAGCGCCACCGTCAGCGAGATCGCCGTGTTGAGCCCGACATAGATGGCGCTGTTGACGTAGCCGTTGTACCAGTCCGGATTGGTGAATATTTCCAGGTAGTTGGCGAACGTAATGGTCTGCGGCCATAAGGTGATCCCGCCCAGAATCTCCTCGTTGGTCTTGAACGACATCAAGAGGAGCCAGTAGAGTGGAATCAGCAGGAAGCCGAAATAGAGCAGGAGGCCGACGGTGCTCTTGCGCATCAGGCGTCTCCCCGGCCGACACGGGTGAGGACCGTGTAGAACACGAAACTGAACAAGAGGATGACGAGGAAGTAGATGAGCGAGAAGGCGGCCGCCGGACCGAGGTCGAACTGACCGATCGCGAGCTTGGCCAGGTGGATCGAAAGGAAGGTGGTGGCGTTGCCGGGGCCACCGCCGGTGAGCACGAACGGCTCGGTGTAGATCATGAAGCTGTCCATGAACCGCAACAGCACCGCGATCATCAACACGCCCAGCATCTTCGGCAGCTCGATGTAGCGGAAGGTCGCCCAACGCGAGGCGCCGTCGATCGCGGCGGCCTGGTAGAAGGCGTCGGGGATGGCGCGCAGACCGGCATAGGCCAGGAGCACCACCAGGGGCGTCCAGTGCCAGACGTCCATCACGACGACGGTGATCCAGGCGTCGATGGGATCACCGGTGTAGTTGTAGTCGATTCCGAGAGTGTTGAGCGCCCAGCCGCCGAGCCCGATGTCGGCGCGGCCGAAGATCTGCCAGATGGTGCCGACCACGTTCCACGGGATCAAAAGCGGCAGGGCCACGAGCACCAGCGCCACGGACGCCTGCCAGCCGCGCGCCGGCATCGCCAAGGCGACGGCGACGCCCAAGGGGATCTCGATCGCGAGGATGGTCAGTGAGAACAGGATCTGCCGCACCATCGCCCCGTGCAGCCGCTCGTCGTGCAGCATCTCGCGGAACCACTCGGCACCGACGAAATAGGCCTGATCGGGGCCGAAGATGTCCTGCACCGAGTAGTTCACCACGGTCATCAGCGGGATGATCGCGCTGATCGAGACCACGGCGAAGACCGGCAGGACGAGGAGCCAGGCGCGGTTGTCGAGCGGGCGGGTGTCGACGACGCCGACGGCGGCGACGGTGATGCCGAACCATCGAAGCGCCTGGCCCTGGTTCAGCACCACGAAGTAGACGGCCCAGAGCACCAGCCCGGCCAGCGCCAGGCGCGGCTCGAGGCCGGTCAGGAGCCCCAGCACCGCCAACAGGGGTGCGCTCGCCAGGTAGATCAGCCGCAGCAGGTTGAGCGCGCGATACGCGCCCCAGGCGATCGCGCCGTGCACCGCGGCGAACGCCAGGGCCATCGCGGCACCGCCGACGCCGCGGCCGGTGAAGGGCGCGAACACGAGCGCCGCGGCGGTGACCAGGGCGGCGACGACGACCAGGGTGAGGATCGACACGGGCAAGGCCCGGCGCGCCGCGGCCGGCTCGCTCAGCACCGGGGTCGTCGCAGTCCGCGCGGACGTGGCGTTCATTGCTGTTCGGCCTCCCTGAAGGGCCCGTTCAAGCGACGAGGCGGCTGTCGGCGTAGAGCTTGGTCAAGTGTTGCGGAAAGCGCAGGCGGCAGCGGTCGGCACCGAGCGGGCGATCCTCGGCGAGCTTGGCGACGAGGCGGTGCTCGCCGAGGCGCACCGTGGCGAGGCGGAAATTGCCGAGATCGTCGACGCGCTCGATCGCGGCCTCCAGGCCGTCGTCGGCGGCGATCTCGAGAAACTCGGGGCGGATGCCGACCTCGAGCTTGTCGGCGTCGGCCGGCGGTCGCACGCCGTCGAGGGCGAGCTCGGTGCCGGGCACCCGGACCCGGCCACCGTCCACCACGGCGGGTAACAGGTTCATCCCGGGCGAGCCGATGAAATAGCCGACGAAGGTGTGCGCCGGCGCCTCGAACAGCTCCTGCGGCGTGCCGACCTGCACGACGTAGCCGTCGTACATCACCACGACCTCCTCGGCGAAGGTCAGCGCCTCGTTCTGGTCGTGGGTGACGTAGATCAGGGTGTGGTTGAACTCCTGATGGACCTGTTTGAGCTTGCGCCGCAGCTGCCACTTCAGGTGGGGGTCGATGACGGTGAGGGGCTCGTCGAACAGGATGGCGGCGACGTCGGCGCGCACCAGGCCACGGCCCATCGAGATCTTCTGCTTTTGATCGGCACTCAGCCCGGCGGCGCGCCGGCTCAACAGCGGCTCGAGCTCGAGCATCTCCGCGACGTCCTGCACGCGTCGCGCCACCTGCTCTTCCGGCAGGCCGCGGTTGCGCAACGGAAAGGCGAGATTGTTCGCCACCGTCATCGTGTCGTAGATGACCGGAAACTGGAACACTTGGGCGATGTTGCGCCCGGCCGGGGTCATCGCGGTGACGTCGACGTCGTCGAAGGTGATGCGGCCCTGCGACGGTGTCACCAGCCCCGAGATCAGGTTGAGCATCGTCGTCTTGCCGCAGCCCGACGGCCCCAACAGGGCGTAGGCACCGCCGTTGCGCCAGGTGAAGTCGAAGCGCTTGAGCGCGTAGTCCGCCTCGCCGGCCGGCTTGCCCACATAGCTGTGGGCGAGCTGCTTCATGTCGATGCGGGCCATGCGTCAACCTCCCGCCCGGACCGTCGGGGCCGCCGCGAGCCCGCCGGTGTCGCCGGCGAAGGCGAAGACGCGGGCCGGATCGAGGAAGAGGTCGATGGTGCTGCCCATGGCGTGGGCGTGCACGCCCTCCTCCTGCACCACCAGCCGGGTGTCGCCGTGCTCGGCGTGGATGAAGGTCTCCGAGCCGGAGATCTCCGAGAGCTCCACCTCGGCCGGCACCACCACCTCGTGGCCGTTCTTGCGCGCCAGCGCGAGGTGGCTGGCGCGCACCCCGAAGGTGTAGTCGCCGGGCGACAGGTCGGCGAGATGGCCGTCGACGGCGAAGGTGACGTCGCGGCCCATGCGGATCTGCCCGCCCTCGATCCGACCGGGCACGAGGTTCATCGGCGGATCGGAGAAGACCTGCGCCACCCGCATCGAGGCCGGATGACGGTAGACCTCGACGGTCGGCCCGGACTGCAGCACGCGGCCCTCGTCGAGGACGACGACGTCGCCGCCCATGATCAGGGCCTCGAGCGGCTCGGTCGTGGCGTAGACCACGACCGCGTCGCGCTGCGCGAAGATGGCGCGCAGTTCGGCGCGCAACTCCTCGCGCAGCTTGTAGTCGAGGTTCACCAGGGGCTCGTCGAGCAGCAGCAGGTCGGCCTGTTTGACCAGGGCGCGGGCGATGGCGCAGCGCTGCTGCTGACCGCCCGAGAGCTGCGCCGGCAGCCGGTCGAGCAGGTCGTCGATCCGCAGCGTGCCCGCGGTGCCGCGGACCTTGTCGTCGATGGTGGCGGCATCGAACCCGGCCAGGCGCAGCGGCGAGGCGATGTTCTCGTAGACGGTGAAGGACGGGTAGTTGATGAACTGCTGGTAGACCATCGCGACCGAGCGCGTGCGCACGGCCTTGCCGGTCACATCCTCGCCGTCCTCCAGGACGCGCCCGGTGGTAGGCCGGTCGAGCCCCGCCATCAGCCGCATCAGCGACGTCTTGCCGGCGGTGGTGGGGCCGAGCAGGACGTTGAGGCCGGGTTCGAGGGCGAGGTCGGTCGAATGGATGTGGACCTCGTCACCGATGCGGCGGGTGACGCCGTCGAGGGCCAGTCTCATCGCGCCGCCGCCAGCCGTTCGGGTTCCTCGTTACGGGCGAACCAGGTGCGCAGCCGCGCCTCGGCGTCGTCGTCGAGGAACAGCCCCAGCTTGGTCCGCCGCCACAGGACGTCCTCGGGCCGCCGCGCCCACTCCTCGCGCACCAGGTAGTCCAGCTCGGCAGCGTAGAGGTCGCCGCCGATGTGCTCGCCCAGCGCCGCCAGCGAGCCGGCGTCGCCGAGGATGCGCTCGGCGCGCGTGCCGTAGGCGCGGGCGAGCCGCTCCAGCATCTTCGGCGGCAGGAACGGGTAGCGGGCCGCGAGCGCGGCACGAAAGCCGGCGAAGTCGGCGTCGGCGATGTCGCCCCCCGGGAGACGGGCGTCGTGGGTCCACGGCTCGCCGTCGATGCCGAGCACCGGCGCCAGCTTGGCCATCGCGTGCTCGGCGAGCTTGCGGTAGGTCGTCAGTTTGCCGCCGAAGACCGAGAGCAGCGGGCCCTCGCCCGCCGGCGCGTCGAGGTCGAAGACGTAGTCGCGGGTGACGGCCGAGGGATTGCCCGACTGGTCGTCGTAGAGCGGCCGCACCCCGGAATAGCTCCAGACGATGTCGTCGGCGCTGGTCTGTTTGGTGAAGTAGCGGTTCACCACCCGGCAGAGATAGGCGATCTCGGCGTCGTCGATGGCGACCTCGCCCGGCTCGCCCTCCCAGGCCAGATCGGTGGTGCCGATGATGGTGAGCCGGCCCTGCTGGTAGGGGATGGCGAAGACGATCCGCTTGTCGTCGTTCTGCAGGATGTAGGCGTGTTCGCCCTCGTAGAGCGCCGGTACGACGATGTGGCTGCCCTTCACCAGCCGGACCCGGTGCTTGCTCGCCACCTCGAGTCCGTCCTTGATGAAGCGCGAGACCCAGGGACCGGCGGCGTTGACCAGGGCGCGGGCGGTGACCCGCTCGTGCCGGTGGGTGTCGCCGTCGACCAGCGTGATCGCCCACCCGCCGGCGCCGTCGCGCTCGGCATGGTCGCACCGCGTACGGGTGCGGATCTCGGCGCCGCGTTCGGCGGCGGCCTGGGCGTTGGCGACGACCAGCCGGCTGTCGTCGACCCAGGCGTCGGCGTAACTGAAGCCGTGGGGAAACTCGGCCTTGAGGGGATCACCGTAGATCCCCCCGCGCAGGTCGAGGCCGCGCGACGGCTCCAGCATCTTGCGGCCGCCGAGATGGTCGTAGAGGAAGAGCCCGATGCGGACCATCCAGCGCGGCCGCTGCTCCGGGCTGTGCGGGAGCACGAAGGTCATCGGTTTGACCAGGTGCGGCGCCGCCCGCAGCAGCACCTCGCGCTCCAAGAGCGCTTCGCGCACCAGCCGGAACTCGTAATATTCGAGATAGCGCAGCCCGCCGTGGATGAGCTTGGTGGACCAGCTCGAGGTGTGGCTCGCCAGATCGTCCTGCTCGCAGAGCAGCACGTTCAGCCCGCGGCCGGCCGCATCGCGGGCGATGCCGGCGCCGTTGATGCCCCCGCCGACCACGACGAGGTCGTACGCGTTCGGTGCTGCGGCCACGTGCCCCCCTTGTTTCGGCTGCCGCGACGGATCGTTTCCGCCAGCTATAACCGGGTTCGCTGGTGTTCACAAACGAAAAAACGGCCGTTCGTTTTGTGCAGGTGCGAACGTCAGGCCTCGTTGCCGGCGACGTGCCAGGTGACGTTCGCGGACCCCACGATCGCCGCCAGTTCGGCCGGCGGCGGCGCGTCGCAGAAGACGTGGTCGAGGCAGGCGAGGTCGGCGATCTTGGCCATGGCGCGGCGCCCGATCTTGCTCCGGTCGATCGCCAGGATGGTCTCGCGGGCGTTGGCCATGAGCTCGCGGGCGACCCGCACCTCGCGGTAGTCGAAGTCGAGGAGCGCGCCGTCGAGGTCGAGCCCGCTGGCGCCGATGACGGCGGTGTCCACCCGGAACTGGCGGATGACGTCGAGCGTCGCTTCGCCGACGATGCCGAGATCGCGCGCCCGCACCAGCCCGCCCGTGATGATGACCTCGATCCCCGGCGCCGGGGCGAGGGTAGCCGCGACGTTGAGGTTGTTGGTGATGATCTGCAGGCCCTGGTGGTGGCGGAGCGCCTCGGCGACGGCCTCGTTGGTGGTGCCGATGTTGACGAAGAGCGAACTGCCGTCGGGGACGAAGGCGGCGACGGCGCGGGCGATGCGCTGCTTGGCCTCGCGGTTGAGGACCTGGCGCGCGGTGTAGTCGAGGTTGCGCGTGCTCGACGGCGGTGCGGCGCCGCCGTGGTGGCGGCGCAGCTCGCCGTCGTCGCAGAGCGCGTTGATGTCGCGGCGGATCGTCTGCGGGGTGACGTGGAAGCGGTCGGCGAGCGCTTCGACCGAGACGAAGCCCTCGCGCCGCGCCAGCTGCAGGATAGCGTCGCGGCGGCCGGCGGTGGTGGTCACGCCTCGCGGCTCTTGACCCGCGCCACGGCCGCGCGCCAGCCGGCGAGCCGCTCCTCGCGGTCGGCGACGCTCATCTCGGGGACGAAGCGGCGCTCCAGCTTCCAGGCCTGCTCGATGTCGCCGAGACCGCCGTAGACCCCGGCGGCGAGCCCGGCGTGGTAGGCCGCCCCCAGAGCGGTGGTCTCGATCACCTGCGGGCGCTCGACCTCGAGGCCGGTGATGTCGGCGAGGCTCTGGCAGACGAAGTCGTTGGCCACCATGCCGCCGTCGACGCGCAGCGTGGTGGCGCGGTCGATGCCGGCGTTCTCGGCGTCGGCCAGCATCGCCGCCATCAGGTCGCTGGTCTGATAGGCCACCGATTCGAGCGTGGCGCGGATGACGTGCGCCTTCGAGCAGTCGCGGTCGAGCCCGATCAACGCCCCGCGCGCCTCCGGGTCCCAATAGGGCGCGCCGAGGCCGGTGAAGGCCGGCACCAGATAGACGCCGCGGGTGTCCGGCACGGTCCGAGCGAGGGCCTCGGTCTCGGCCGCCGTGGTGACGATACCGAGCTTGTCGCGCAACCACTGCACGGCGGCGCCGGCGACGAAAATGCTGCCCTCGATGGCGTAGGTGCGCCGGCCCTCGAGCTGCCAGGCGACGGTGGTCAAAAGCTTGTTCTCCGAGGCCACCGCCGCCTCGCCGATGTTCAACAGCGCGAAGCAGCCCGTACCGTAGGTGCTCTTGATCATCCCCGGCCGGAAGCAGGCTTGACCGAACGTCGCCGCCTGCTGATCGCCCGCCATGCCCATGACCGGCAGCACCTTGCCGAAGAGGTTGGCGTCGCTCTCGCCGAAGAGGCCGCTGTTGTCCTTGACCTCCGGCAGCATCGCCTCGGGCACGCCGAGGCGCTCGAGCATCACCGGGTCCCAGGCGCCGGTGTGGATGTCGTAGAGCAGCGTGCGGCTGGCGTTGGCGGCGTCGGTGGCGTGCACGCGCCCGCCGGTGAGCCGCCACAACAGATAGCTGTCGACGGTGCCGAAGCAGAGCTCGCCGCGCTCGGCGGCGGCGCGCGCGCCGGCGACGTTGTCGAGGATCCAGGCGACCTTCGTGCCCGAGAAGTAGCTGTCGATCAGCAGCCCCTGGTGGCGACGGACGTGGTCGGCGAGGCCGTCGGCGGTGAGCTGGCGGCACAAGGGCGTGGTGCGGCGGTCCTGCCAGACGATGGCGCGGTGGATCGGCCGGCCGGTGGCGCGCTCCCAGACCACCGCCGTCTCGCGTTGGTTGGTGACGCCGACGGCGGCGATGTCGGCGACGGTGAGGTTCGCCGCCTGGATCGCTTCCTGGCAGGTGCCGAGGGTGTCGTACCAGATCTCCTCGGCGTCGTGCTCGACCCAGCCGCTCTGCGGGAAGTGCTGCGTCAACTCCTGCTGGCCGGTGCCGCGGATGCCACCGTCGCGGTCGAAGACGATCGCGCGCGTGCTCGTCGTGCCCTGATCGATGGCCAGCACGTGATCGGCCATGGCCGCCTCCCCGGTTCGCGCGGCAACGGCGTCCGCGCTTGGTTTTCGGATATGTTGGAAACCGAACGGGCGGCTGCCGTCAAGCGCGGCCCAGAACCAGTCCCAGCGCCACCCCGACGAGACAGAGGGCGAAGGAGAGCAGAGCGTAGAGCGCGGCGAGGCCGAAGGCGTCCTGCTCGACCAGGCGCCAGGTCTGCAGGCTGAAGGACGAGAAGGTGGTGAAGCCACCGAGCACGCCGATCATCCAGAACGCCTTGGCGCTCTCGTGCTCCAGGCTCACCGCCAGCCAGCCGATCGCGGTCGAGCCCGCGAGGTTGCAGGCGAGCGTGCCCCAGGGAAAGGCCTCGCCCCACAGCGCCACCGCCCCCACCGTCACCAGATGGCGCGCCGTAGCGCCGACGGCGCCGCCCAGGGCTACCCACAAGAAGAGCATCGTCCGTCTCCACGTCGTCGCGGCGACCGCCGCGTCGCGCCGTGCCGCCGCAGAAGAGGAGCGCAGCATCCGCATCCGCGCAACCGCGGGTGGGCGCTTTCGGACGTTGCGTCCGCGCGCGATCGACCGCAGATCTCGGCCCAACGGAGGTACGGCCATGTCCCGAGTTCGCGGTTTGCACCACGTCACCGCCATCGCGAGCGGCGCGCGCGGCAATCTGGCCTTCTGGCGCGACGTCCTGGGCCTGCGGTTCGTCAAGAAGACGGTGAACTTCGACGACCCGACGGTCCATCACCTCTACTACGGCGACGAGTTGGGCCGGCCGGGCTCGGTGATGACGTTCTTTCCGTGGGAGCACGCCGCACCCGGCCGGCGCGGCGCCGGCGAAGTGGCGCAGACGCAGCTCGCGGTCCCCGCGGGCGCGCTCGACTGGTGGCGGGAACGGCTCGCCACCGCCGGGCTGGACATCGCCCGCGGCTGCAGGTTCGCCGAACCGCACCTGGCCTTCCGCGACCCCGACGGCCTCGACCTCGCCCTCGTCGAAGCCGCCGACGACACCCGCGAACCCTGGCCGGGCTCGGCCGTGCCGGGCGCGGTCGCGATCCGCGGCTTTCACGGCGCCACCCTCGCGCTCGCCGAGACCGCACCGACGGCGGCGCTGCTGACGGGGTCGATGGACTTCACCGCCGGCGACGAAGCGGACGGCGTTCGCCGGCTGGAGGCGCCGACCGGCAGCCCCGCGCGCTTCGTCGATCTGGTCACCACCGCGGCCGGCCCCGCGCGCCTCGGAGCGGGGCGCGTCCATCACCTCGCCTTCGCGGTGGCGGACCGCGCCGCGCAGGACGCCGTGCGCGCCCGCCTGGTCGACGCCGGCTTTCAGGTCACGCCGCCGATCGACCGCGACTATTTCCACGCCATCTACTTCCGCAGCCCGGGCGGCGTGTTGTTCGAGGTGGCGACCGAAGGGCCCGGCTTCACCATCGACGAGCCCGCCGAGGCGCTGGGTACTTCCTTGCGGCTACCGCACCAGCACGCCCACCGGCGCGCCGAGCTCGAGGCCACGCTGCCCCCGCTGCACTAATCGAGGCCGGGAACACCGGCGAAGGCCGCGTCGCCCCAGACCTCCCGGACGCGGTCGTTGCGGCCGCAGCTCCACCGGTAGAACTTGTAGCGCGCCGGCTTCTTCTCGTAGTAGTTTTGATGATAGTCTTCGGCGGGGTAGAACTCGCCGGCCTCGACGATCGGCGTCACGATGCTCGCCTCGACCGCGAGGTCGTCGGCCACCCGTTCCTTGGAGGCTTCGGCGGCGCGCCGCTGCGCGTCGTCCATGGCGAAGATCGCGGTGGTGTAGGAGAAGCCACGGTCGCAGAACTGCCCGCCGTCGTCGGTCGGATCGACCGAATGCCAAAAGGCGGTGAGCAACTCGTCGTAGCCGACGACGCTCGGATCGTAGGTCACCTCGAGGGCTTCGCGGTGGCCGGTTCCGCCGGCGACGACCTGCTCGTAGCTCGGGTCCGCGACGTCGCCGCCGGTGTAGCCCGAGGTCGTCTCCAAGACCCCCTCGATCTTGTCGAAGTCGGCCTCGATGCACCAAAAGCAGCCGCCGGCGAAGACGGCCCGCGCCCGCTCCTGGGCGGCGGCGGGGGCGCTCGCGACGGCGAGCAGGACGGCGAGGGCGAAAAGGCGTCGCATGGGTTTCTCCGGATCGAACACGCCTCGATGTAGGTGCGCCCGCGCCGATGCGCACCGGCCCTCGCCGCCGCGTGCGGGCGGGCGTATCATCACGGGCGGCGACCCGCGCGGGGAGGGCGCGATGCGGACGGTGGTGATGACCGGCGCGGCCGGTGGCGTGGCACGCCATCTCCGCCCGTTGTTGGCCGGCGTCTTCGAGCGGCTGATCCTGAGCGATCGCCACGCCCCGGCGGATCTGCGCGCGGACGAAACCTATCGAGCCGCCGATCTCGGCGATCCCGTCGCGCTCCACGCCCTTCTCGCCGACGTCGACGGCATCATCCATCTCGGTGGGTGCGCCCGCGAGGACAGCTGGGACGCCGTGCGCGCCGCCAACATCGACGGCCTCTACAACCTCTACGAAGCGGCGCGCCGCCAGGGCGTCGGGCGGATCGTCTTCGCCTCCTCCAATCACGCCTTCGGCTTCTACCGCCGCGACCGGCGCATCGACGCCGAGGTGCGGCCGCGCCCGGACAGCCGCTACGGCGTCTCCAAGGTCTTCGGCGAGGCGCTGGGCGCGCTCTACGCCCGCAAATACGGCGTGCGCAGCTTCAACATCCGCATCGGCAACGTCGCCGAGCATCCCGCCGACCGCCGCCGTCTGGCGATCTGGCTGCATCCCGAGGACCTCGTCCAGCTGATCCGCATCGGCCTCGACCACCCGGACGTGGTCGACGACGTCGTCTACGGCGCGTCCGATTGCGAGCGCTCCTGGTGGAACAACCGCCGCGCCCGCGAGCTCGGCTATCGGCCCGCGCACAAGGCCGAGGATCACCTCGACCAAGCGCTCCAGCGGCAGGCGAAGCTCCCGCCCGACCCGATCGGCGACCAGTTCCAGGGCGGGCCGTTCTGCTCGGACGAGTTCGACGGCGGTCTGGCGGATCGGGATTGAGTACTGGCCAGCGCCGCTCGCCTCTCTGTCACGTCGATGATACATGACCGTCAGGTGCTGCGGAGTTCCGTCGTGATGCCGAGCGATCTTCAAATCAAAGACGCACCCGACGACGTCGTCGCGCGTCTGCGCGAGCGTGCGTCTCGCAACGAACGCCCTTTGGAGCGCGAACTCCTGGCCATCGTCGAAGCGGCGGTCGAACAAGCGCAGCCGGCTTCGGCCCTGAGCGTCTTACGCGAGGTGCGGGCAATCGGCTTGACCCGGGCCGCGGAAGCGGCGGATATCGTGCGCGCCGCTCGCGATGAACGTTAGGGTCGTCGATGCCTCCGCCGCGGCCGCCGTCCTGTTCGACGAGCCGGAGGCCGACGATGTCGCGACGAACCTTGAAGGGCACCAACTTGTTGCGCCGTGGCTGCTCGAATACGAGCTGGCAAATGTCTGTCTCGTCAAAGTCCGCCGCCGGCCCTGCGAACGTGACGCGCTCGTTCGCGCCTTTCATCTCCGGCATCGCCTTCACGTGCAGATGCGCGAGGTGGATGCGGTCGGCGTGGTCGCGATTGCGGAGGAAACCAGGCTCACTGCCTACGATGCCAGCTACTTGTGGCTCGCGCGTTTTCTGGGCGCCGAATTGGTCACGCTGGATCGACGATTAAGGGCGGCGGCTCACGCTGCCATTTGACGAGGACGAACGCCACCCATTGCCGATCTCTTCACCGCCCGCGTCGCTTGATCTGCTGCAACGCCGTATCCAGCGCGTTCAGGAACTTGGAGCGGTCCTGCTTGGTGAAGGGGCGACCGGTTCCCTTGATCTCGCCGGTCTCGCGCAGCTCGGTCATGAGGTTGCGGCCGGCGAGGTCGTTGCCGATCGACTGCTCGGTGAAGGCCTTGCCGGTGGGGGCGAGGACGCGCGCGCCGGCGGTGACGCAGCGATGGGCCAGCGGCACGTCGGACGTGACCACCACATCGCCGGGGCCGGCGCGCTCGGCGATCCAGTCGTCGGCGCGGTCCAGTCCTTCGCTGACGACGACGCGCTCGATCAGCGGCGTTTCGGGCACGTTGAGCCAGCCGTTGCTCACCACCAGCGTCTTCACGCCGAGCCGGCCGGCGACGCGGTAGGTCTCCGCCTTCACGGGACAGGCGTCGCCGTCGAGGTAGATCGTGGTCACGGCGCCGGCTCCAGCTTGGCGAGGGCGCGCTCGATCCGACGCGCCCGGGTGTCGGCACGCGCGGCGGCGAAGACGTCCTCGGCGAGCGCGCGCCGCTCGGCGATGGAGAGCCGGGCCCAGCGCGCCTGGAGACCGCGCGCCGTCAGCGCCGCCTCCGGCTCTGCCGGCATCTCCGGCGCCGGGACGACATCGACCTCGACGTGGTCGCCCGCGCCGATGCCGAGCCGGGCGCATTGCGCGCGCGCGCGCTTCAAGAAACAACGGCCGTCGCGTCGAGGCTCGATCCAGCGTCGCCCGAGCCGCCGTCCCGCCACCGTCGTCTCGGCCGCGAAGGCGGCGACGACATCGGCGGTTATCGCAAGGTAGGGCGGCAGCGCCGGGTCGTCGTGGGCTATCACCGCCTTGAAGCTGGCGCCCATCGCGGTCATCGGCGTTCCGTTCCTGCTCCGCCGCCGGGCGTCATCGGCGCCTCAAGGCAAAAGCACGCTCTGACCCGTCGTCTTGCGGGCCTCGAGGTCGGCGTGCGCCTGCGCGGCCTCGGCGAGCGGGTAGGTCTGGTCGATGTCGACGCTCACGATGCCCTGCTTCACGGCGTCGAGCAGATTGCCGGCGACCTCTTCGAGTTCCCGGCGGGTCGAGATGTGCGGAAACAGCGACGGGCGCGAGAGCATCGCGCAGCGCGGCGAGAGCACCTGCAGGTTCACCGGTGGCACCGCGCCGGAGGCGTTGCCGTAGGAGACCAGATGGCCGTGCTTCTTCAGGCTGGCGAGCGAGTCCTCGAAGGTGTCCTTGCCGATGCCGTCGTAGACGTAGACGCAGCCCTCGCCGCCGGTGACCTCCATCACCCGCTCGGGGAAGCGCTCGCGCGAGGTGACGACGACGTGGTCGGCGCCGTGGGCGCGGGCGATCTCGGCCTTGGCGTCGGTGGAGACGGTGCCGACGACGCGGCAGCCCTTGTGCTTGGCCCAGGCGGTGAGGATGAGGCCGACCCCGCCGGCGGCGGCGTGGACCAGCACGGCGTCGCCGGGCCCGGCCCGCGTCATGCGGTGGAGCAGATACTCCGCGGTCATGCCCTTGAGCATCATCGCCGCGGCCGCGCGATCGCCCACGCCGTCGGGGAGCTTCACCAGCCAGCGGGCCGGCACGTTGCGCTCCGCCGTGTAGGTGCCGGGCTGGTTCCAGACATAGGCGACCCGGTCGCCGGCCTGGAACCCGGTGACCCCGGTGCCGGTGGCCTCGACCACGCCGGCGGCTTCCATGCCGATGGTGCCGGGCGGGTCCAGAAGCGGGTACAGCCCGGAGCGGACGTAGCAGTCGATGAAGTTGAGCCCGATGGCGGTGTGGCGCACCCGCACCTCGCCGGCGCCGGGCGCGCCGACCTCGACGTCGGCGGGCTTCAACACCTCCGGGCCGCCGTGGGTCGCCTGCACGATCGCCATCGCCATGGCCGTCCTCCCGTCTGGGGCGCGCTCGGCGC
>CAZCVH010000015.1:0-4747 GCA_964502115.1 uncultured Geminicoccaceae bacterium | reverse complement strand
GGCGCGCTCGGCGCGCCGGTTGGGTTCGAGGCGCGCTCAGCGCGCCGGCTGGCTCGCGGCGTAGTCGAGGTAGAGCTCGCGCGCCCGGCGGTAGAGCGGTCCCGGCTGCAGCTCGCGGTTCTCGTAGCGCACGCACGGCATCACCTTGCCGTAATTGCCGGTGGAGAAGACCTCGTCGGCGGACGCGAGGTCGTCGAGGGTGAGGGTCGTCTCCCGGACCTCGATGCCGTCGGCGACCAGCAGGGCCGCGACCCGCTGCCGGGTGATACCGTTCAGGAAGGTGCCGTTCCAGGCCGGGGTGAGGACCACGCCGTCCTTCACCAGCCAGATGTTGGCGGTGGCGAGCTCGGCGACGTTGGCGCAGCCGTCCAGGATGACCGCGTTGTCGAAGCCGCGCTGGCGGGCCCAGATGAGGGCGCGCTGGCCGTTGGGATAGTTGCAGCCGGCCTTGGCGTCGACCGGGGCGGCGTCGCGCGCCGGGCGGCGGAAGGGGGCGGGCGTCAGCGAGAAGCCCGCGGGCGCGGGCATCGGGGCTTCGTAGACGGCCAGAAGGAACTCCGTGCTCGCAGGCTCGGGCGCCACGAAGCCGCGCGTCGCGTAGAACATCGGCCGGACGTAATACGCCTTGTCCCGCGGCATCCGCCCGAAAGCCTCGAGTGCCAGGGCCGTGACCTCCTCGGCCGTGTGCGTCGGCGCGAGCAGCATCTTCTCGGCGCTGTCGATGAGCCGCTCGCAATGGCGGTCGAGGTCGGGGGCGTAGCCGTCGAAGATGCGCGCACCGTCGAATACCGACGAGCACATCCACATCGCGTGGTCCATCGGACCGAGGACCTTGGGTTGGCTGTCCCACCAGCGTCCGTCGTGCCAGAACCGTGCGTCCATCCTCGCCTCCTCGCGCCCTCGCCAGCGTAGAAACCTCGTCCGACGGCGCCAAGAGCCCGCGCCGGTGGGAGCCCGGCGCGGCGCAGGGTGAGCTCTTCACTTGTCCGCGGCGCCCGTCCGGGTCGACCATGGGGGCGTGTGGGTCGAGCCGACAGCGAGGGAGCCGATGGCGATCGCAGACCGCGCGTCGACGTGGCGCTTTGCGAACGGGGCGACGGCGCCGCTATCCCTTTCGGCGGGAGAACATGCCCGTCGTCCCGTCGGCGGCCAGCCCTGGCGGCGCGCGGTCGGCGGGATCGCCGGCGCCATGCCACGCTTCGGCGTCGAGACCGACCATCTCACGCTCGCGCAGCGTGACAGCCTCGTCGACGGGCTCGGCGCGCGCGAGCTGGTCGACGTCGCGCCGGCGCTGATGGCGCGGCGGACCGTCGAATCGGTGGCGGAGATCGCGCCGATCCGCCCGGCTGCGAGCGGCGGCGCGGTCGGCGCCGGGCTCGACCGCTTTTCGGCGGCGGAGGGGCCGTCGGACGACCGCGCCTTCGGCTACGGCCACCGCTTCGGGGTGCCGTCGCCCTACGACGGCCGCGAGGCCGGGCTCGAGCTCCGCGAAGACGTCGCCACGGGGTTCGAGCCCGGCGCTCTGGTGGTGTCGATGGAGCCGAGGCTCCGCGTCGCCGCCGGCGAGCCCGGCGCCGGCGGCTACCGCGAGCACGACATCCCGGTCGTGACCGCCGACGGCGCGGAGAACCTCACCGGCTTTGCCTACGGCCCCGAGACCGACGTGATCGCGGCGTGACCGCGGGCCGCGTCAAAAGGTCAAGAGCCGCGTGTCCGGTGCCAGCAGCGCCGCCGCCATCGGCCCGGGGTCGGCGGCCGTCACCCCGTCGAGCAGAGCGCTCTCGTCGAGCCCCGCATTCGGCAGGTACAGCGCGCAGACCTGCACCTCGGCGCCGTCCGCCATGATCCGGCCCATCAGCTTCTGCGGGCTCATGCCCATCGGTTCCTGCGGCGCGGTGACCGCGTCGGGCGCCTCCTTCAAGGCGATGTCGCCGCCGGGTCCGCACAACAGCATCCGCACCTCGGCGCCCTGCTCTTGGGCCTGGAAGCTCAAGACCATCGCCATCAGCTGGGTTTGGGGCTCGGCGCTGGTCACGACGGTGACGAGTTTCGGTGGCGCCTCCTGGGCCTGCGCCGGCGGCAGCGCCCACGCGACGAAGGCCAAGGCGGCCACCAGCATCAGCTTGCGCATGTTTCCTCCTCGAGGTGGCTGGTCAATTTCCCATACACATGCAGGACAACACAATTCTGTGACGCTGAAAAGGCGGATCGCGTCCGCCGGTTCCGGCTGGCACGGACGGCGGCAGTGAGCGCGAGCGCGCTGCTCGACCGCAACGATGCCGCCGGTGCCCACGCCGCGTCGTGGTACGCCGATACCGCCGTCGGCCGGCGCGAGCGCCCGCCGCTCGACGGCGATCGACGCGCCGACGTCGTGGTCGTCGGCGGAGGCTATACCGGTCTTTCCGCGGCGCTGCACCTGGCCGAAGCCGGGGCCGACGTCGTGCTCCTGGAGGCCCATCGCGCCGGCTGGGGCGCGTCGGGCCGCAACGGTGGCCAGCTCGTCTCCGGGCAGCGTCGTGATCCGGACGAGCTCGAGGCGCGCTACGGCCTCGAGGCGGCGCGCCGGCTCTATCGGCTCGGCGAGGACGCCAAGGCGCTGGTCCACGCTCTGTGCGCCCGCCACGCCATCGCTTACGACTATCGTCCGGGCCTGCTCTACGCCACCCGGCGGCGCGGTGGCGCGTCGGCGCTCGAGCTTTACGCCGAGCAGCTCGCCACCCGCTACGGCTACCCCCACGCCCGCTTCGTGCCGCGCGACGAGCTGCGCGCCCTGGTGAAGAGCCCGCGTCTGCACGCCGGCGTCCTGGACGAGGGGGCGGGTCATCTGCATCCCCTCAACTACGCCCTCGGGCTCGCCCGCGCCGCCGAGGCGGCGGGTGCCACCCTGTGCGATCTCACCCGGGTCGAGGCGGTCGAGCCCGGCAGCGGCGGGGTCGCCGTGCGCACCTCGCGGGGCACCGTACGCGCCCGGCACGCGGTGCTCGCCGGCAACGGCTATCTGGGCGGTCTCGCGCCCGCCGTCGCCGCCCGGGTGATGCCGATCAACAACTTCATCGTGGCGACCGAGCCGCTCGGCGCGGCCGGCATCGACGAGGTGTTCGGCCGCGATCTCGCCGCCGCGGACAGCCGCTTCGTCATCAACTACTTCCGCCCGACCCGCGACCACCGGCTCCTGTTCGGCGGCGGCGAGACCTACCGCTACCGCTTTCCGCGCGACATCGCCGCCCTCGTCCGCCCGTCCCTGGAGGACCTCTTCCCCCAGCTGCGCGGCGTCGGGCTGGACTACGCCTGGGGCGGTACCCTGGCGATCACCCGCACGCGCCTGCCCTATCTGGCGCGGCCGTCGCGGCGCGTGCTCGCCGCCGGCGGCTATTCGGGTCAGGGTGTGGCGCTGGCCACCCTCGCCGGTAAGCTGATGGCCGAGGCCGTCCGCGGCGAGAGCGCCGGCTTCGACGCCTTCGCGGCGGTCCCGCACGCCCGCTTTCCGGGTGGCCGCCCGCTGCGCTGGCCGCTGTTGGCCCTGGGCATGAGCTGGTTCGCCCTGCGCGATCGGCTGGGACCCTAGTCGGTCGGCCGCGTCGCGCAGTGGTGCAGCGCGATGCCGGCGCTGACCGCGACGTTGAGGCTCTCCACCGGCGGTCGGATGGGGATGTTGAGGGTGACGTCGCAGCGCTCGCGGACCAGCGGCCGCAGGCCGCGGCCCTCGGCGCCGAGCACCAGGACCTGCTTGGGCGCCGGCGTGAAGTCGGCGAGCGTCCGCGCCGCGCCGCCGTCGAGCCCCGCGATCCACCAGCCGCGAGCCGCCAGTTGCGTCAAGAAACGCGCGAGGTTGACCGCGTGCAGCACCGGCACCCATTCCAACGCGCCCGAAGCGGCCTTGGCGCAGGCGGCGTTCAAGGGTGCGGCGTGGCGGGTCTGCATGACCAGCGCGGTGGCGCCGAACGCGGCGGCGGAGCGCAGCACCGCGCCGACATTGCGGGCGTCGGTCACCTGATCGAGCACCAGCAAGCGGCCGCGGTCGACCGCCGTCAGCGCGTCGGTGGCGGGCTCCGGCAGGGGATCGACCACCGCACCCATGCCCTGATGCGCCGCCTCGGCTCCGATAAGGGCGGCGAACGCGCCGCGCTCCAGCGCTTCGACGGTGAGCCCGCGAGCGGCGGCCGCGGCGACGAACTCCGCGGTCGGGGCGTCGAGGCTGACGGCGCGGCGGATCGGCCGGGCGGGGTTGGCGAGGGCGGCGAGCACGGCGTGGCGGCCGTAGAGGATGAGCGGCGTCGCGGTGGCGGGGCGGGTGGCGCGGACGGGCGTGGCCCGCGCCTTCGAGCGGGACGAGCGCGCAGCGGCCATGCGGACGGGACCCGGTGTTACGGTCGAGAGTTGACAAGGTGCGGGCACTTCACATACTCCGCGCCGCACTTCGCCGCCAGGGATGTACGGCACGCGGAGGGGTGGCCGAGTGGTTAAAGGCAGCAGACTGTAAATCTGCCGGCGTAAGCCTACGTAGGTTCGAATCCTACCCCCTCCACCACGCCGCTCGGCCGCCGAAGTCGCTGGCGGGTGTAGCTCAATGGTAGAGCACCGGCCTTCCAAGCCGGCGGTGTGGGTTCGATCCCCATCACCCGCTCCAGCTTCGGCCGCCTCGGATCCGCCGACCTGTGGGACGCAACCTTATCGGGACCTGAGTTCAAGGCGATGGCGAAGGTAAAGTTCGATCGCAGCAAGCCGCACGCCAACATCGGCACGATCG
>CAZCVH010000014.1:0-21021 GCA_964502115.1 uncultured Geminicoccaceae bacterium | reverse complement strand
CTCAGACCTCGCAGATGCTGCCGAGCAAGGCGGGGCGGGCGGCGCCGGTGGCCGACGGCAGGTTGGCCGGCACCCGCTGCCACCGGCAGACGGCAAGGATCGCGAAGGCGACCGCCTCCTTGGCGTCGACCGGCAAGCCGTGGCCGTCGGTGCGCTCGAGGATGACCTGATGGTCGAGGCGGTGGGCCAGCGCCGCCATCAAGGCCGGGTTGTGGACCCCGCCGCCGGCGACCAGCAGGCGCCGCGTTCCGGGGGCGTAGGCCGTGAGGTCGCGCGCGATCGCGGCGGCGGTCCAGGCGGTCGCGGTGGCGATGCGATCGCACCAGTCCTGCTCGCCGTCGGCGGGACGCTCGGCCAGCCAGGCGTCGACGAAGCCCGGACCGAACTGCTCGCGGCCGCAGGACTTGGGCGGCGCGGTCAACAAGAACGGGTGGCCGAGCAGGCGCTCGACCTCGCCCTCGTCGACCCGGCCCCGCGCCGCCAGCGCGCCGTCCTCGTCCAGGCTGGTCGCGCCGCCGGTGGCGCGCCGCGCCAACTCGTCGATCACCATGTTGGCGGGGCCGACGTCGAAGCCCTTGGGGGCGCCGTCGCGGGGCAGCACGGTCAGGTTGGCGATGCCGCCGAGGTTGAGCGCGGCGCGGTCCTCCTCGGGCGAGCGCAACAGCGCCCAGTCGACGAACGGCACCAGGGGCGCGCCGGCGCCGCCGACGGCGATGTCGCCCTGGCGGAAACCGTGGACGACGGGGCAGCCGAGCGCGGCGGCCAGAAAGCTCGGCTCGCCGAACTGCCAGCTGACCTCGCCGTGGTCGTGGTAGACGGTCTGGCCGTGGGCGCCGATCAGCTCCGGCACGAAACCGTGGACGTGGCAGCGCTCGGCCACGGCGTCCGCCTGCCAGCGCCCGAGATCGACGTCCAGGGCGGCGAGTTCGCCGAGATCGAGATGGTCGAGCGCGGCCGTGCGCGTGGCGAGCGCCGACGGAAAGGGCACGGTCTCGAACTGGTCGAGCGCCGCCGTGATCGCCGGCGCGTGGGCGGGGCCGTCGACGCTGACGCGGCACAGCGCCACGTCGAGGCCGTCCATCGAGGTCCCGCTCAGAAGTCCCGCGACCCGCATGGCCTCACAGTGTCCCCGGATAGGCGCCGCCGTCGATCAAGAGGTTCTGACCGGTGACGAAGCCGGCCTGCGCCGAGCAGATGAAGGCGCAGTACTCGCCGAACTCGTGGGGCTGGCCGTAGCGCCGGGCCGGGTTCTGCCGCTTGCGCTCCTCGTAGACCTCCGTGAAGGACTTGCCGGTCTTGGCGGCGGTGGCCTTGGTCGTGCCTTCGAGCCGGGCGGTCTCGAACGGGCCCGGCAACAGGCCGTTGATGGTGACGTTCTCGGCGACGGTCTTGCGGGCGAGGCCGGCGACGAAGCCGGTGAGCCCGGCGCGCGCGCCGTTGGAGAGGCCGAGCACGTCGATCGGCGCCTTCACCGCCGCCGAGGTGATGTTGACGATGCGGCCGAACTGCCTGGCCATCATGCCGTCGACCGTGGCTTTGATGAGCTCGATCGGGGTCAGCATGTTGGCGTCGAGGGCCTCGATCCAGTCGTCGCGGTCCCAGTCGCGGAAGTCGCCGGGCGGCGGGCCGCCGGCGTTGTTGATCAGGATGTCGGGCTCGGGGCAGGCCGCGAGCGCCTCGGCGCGGCCGGCCGGGGTGGTGATGTCGCCGGCGACGGTGACGACGGCCCGCCCGCTCGCGGCCTCGATCTCGGCCCGGGCGCGTGCAAGCTTCTCGGGCGTGCGGCCGGTGATGGCGACGTCGACGCCGTTCATCGCGAGCGACGTCGCACAGGCCTTGCCGAGACCTTCGCTCGCCGCGCACACCAGCGCCCTGCGCCCGGTGATGCCGAGATCCAAGCTCCGCTCTCCCCTTGCCGTGCCGGCGCGGCCGGTCAGTGCCCGCGCTTCTCGTCGATCTTCGCTCGGCTTTGAGCCAGCACGTCCGCCGGGTCAATGTCCAGCGCCTGGCACAGCCGGACCCAGCTCCAGAGCACGTCGCCGAGCTCGTCGGCGACCCGCTCGGTGTTCAGCGCGCGCCCGGGCCGCAGGCTCTTCTTCAAGACCTCGCACACCTCACCGGCCTCGCCCGTCAGCGCCAAGGCGAGGTAGAGCACGCCGTCGTGGCCGTCGTCGGGCACCGGGACCGAAGCCGCCCAGCGGGCGTAGTCGTCGAAGGTCATGCGCTCTCCCCCTCCAGCCGGGCCAGCACCTCGCGGGCGAGGGCGGTGGTGATCGCACGGCCGCTGGCGAGGGCGTGCTGATCGACGAGGTCCACGACGCGACGGCAGGCGGCGAAGGAGCGCTCCATGCGCGCCGTCAGGTAGTGCACGACCGCCGGCGGCACGCGCAATTGCCGGTCGGCGAACTGCTTGACCAGCACCGCGCTCAGAAGGTCGTCGTCGGGTGCAGCGATCGCCACCGTCGGCGCCGCCAGCAGCCGCGAGCGCAGATCGGCGAGCGCAGGACGCCAGACGCTGACCTCGAAGCGGGTCACCACGATCAGGCCCTGGCCGCGGGCGCGGGCGACGTTGACGAGGTGGAACAACAGCGCCTCGTCGCCGAGCCGCTCGGCGTCGTCGACCACCCAGGGCCCGGCGTCGAGCAGGCTCGCCGGCGCCTCGGCGGCGGCAACGGCGGGGGTGACCCAGCGCGCGCCGGCGCGTTCCCGCCAGATGCGGGCGAGGTGGGTCTTGCCGCAGGCCGGCGGGCCGGTGAGCACGAGCACCGGGTCGGCGCCGGCGGGCCAGCCTTCGACGACCTTGCGGGCGAGCCGGTTGCAGGGCGCGGTCAGGAAGTCCTCGGGCCGCATGCGGTCGTCGAGCGGCAGCGCCAGGGGCAACTGCTCGACGCTCACCGGCGCCGGCGGGGGGAAGAGCTCGTCCGTCGGCCGCGGCGCGCTCACCGCCGCAACCGCTCCGCGTACGCCGCCAGCGACAGCACCGCGGTGACGGTGACCGCGACCGCGAGGACGTCGACCAGGGGCGGCGGCGCCAGGCCGCCCGCGGCCGCCACCGCGGCGACCAGCAGCAAAAAGGCGGCGGCGGTGTGCACCTTGCCGATCACCAACGGGCGCATCGGCCGGCTCGGCGCGAAGGCGGCGAGCGCGCCCGCCGCCACCAGGGCCTCGCGCGCCACCAGCACGGCGGTGATCCAGCCGGCGAGCCCGCCGGTCCACCACAGCGCCGCGACGACGGCGGCGATCAACAGGCGGTCGGCGGTGACGTCCAGCCAGCTGCCGAGCAGCGAGGTCCCGAAGCGCCGCGCCAGCCAGCCGTCGATGGCGTCGGTGACGACCGCCGCGGCGAGCAACAGGAGCGCGGTTGCGGCACGTTCGTCGAGAATGGCCCAGCCGGTGGGCGCCACCAAAACCAAGCGCCCCACCGTGGCGAGGTTGGCGAGCGCACCCCTCAGACCACGCGCGACCACGACCCCGCTCAGAGCGTCGAGCTCCCCGCGCCGGTGCCGCCGCGCTCGAGCAACAGGCGGTCGTCGTCGCGCGCGGTCAGCCGCCAGCCGGCGCGGCCGAGGCTCTGCTCCAGACGGTCGCGCCCGCCCGCGACGCGCAGCTCCAGCGTCGCCTCGCTCTGGGAGAAGCGGCGCACCTGCGTGCGCTCGACTTCGGCGAGGCCGTCGAGCAGGCGCAGCAAGCGCCCCCAGCCGTCGGCGCCACCGACGGCGGTGGTGACCACCAGCGATTCGGTCGGCGCGGCCTCGACGGCCCGCCGTTCGCGAAAGCGCGCGTCATAGGCCGCCTGCATCTCGGTGACCGCGCGCTCGAGGCTGGCGGCGAGCGGCTCGTCCGCCCGGCGGCGCACGACCGCGCGGTAGGGCTGGCCGGCGGCGTCGCCGTAGCGCCGCGCGGTCACCTCGAGCGGTGTGCCGGGCTCACCCGCGCCCTCGAGGCGGGCGATCAATACCGAATCGGTACCGTAGCGCTCGGCGAGCGCGGCGAGCGCCGCGGCGTCACCGCGGGCGGCCTGATCGGGGTTGACCAGCGCCAGATCTTGGAGATCGCCCAGCGGCACCACGAACGGCACCAACGTGTCGGGGTCGAGCGCGCGATCCCAGGCCGCCTTCCACGCGTTGTCCGAGCCCCACAGCCGCAGGCCCGTCCCGGTCTGCCACAACGGCACCACCACCATCGGCTCGGCCGCCACGTCGGCGTAGGCGATGCCGCGGTCGTCGAGCAGTTCCTCGACGCCGGCGCGATCGAAGGCGACCTCGAGGGTGGCGGCGTAGCTGGTCGGCCCGACGGTCTCTTCGAGCACCTCGAAGCTGGCGACGAGATCGTCGATCGGCAGCTGGGCGACGTCGGTGGCGACCGCGCCGTCGGCGGTGAGGCGCTCCAGCAGCTGTTCGAGGGCTCGGCGCTGGCCCTGCTCGATGGCGAGCGTGCGGGCGGCGACGGCGTCCTGGGCGGTGGCCTCGACCTCGACGTCGCGCACGCGGTAGCTGGCGTCGATCTCCTGCGCGGTCGTCGGACCGCCGGCGAGGACGAGTGCCAGGACGAGCAGGAGCGCGCCGGCGCGGGGCGCGGCATCTCGACGGCCGAACGGCGAACGGACGCGGGCCATGACGGGGCGATCTCGGGTGGTTGATGGACAAGCGGCGAGGCCGGCCTTACCAGACGACGGACGGCGCGGCCCCGTCGCGTCCTTAAACCTACCCGCGTGGTCGGCCATGACACAAGCGCCCCCCGCACGGGGATCCGGGCGGGATCCCTACAAGGACGCCGGCGTCGACGTCGACGCCGGCAACGCCTTCGTCGACGCCATCGCCCCGGCCGCCGAGCGCACCCGGCGAGCCGGCGTCCTCGCCGGGCTCGGCGGCTTCGGCGGCCTGTTCGACCTGGCGGCGGCGGGCTGGCGCGCGCCGGTGCTGGTGGCCGCCACCGACGGCGTCGGCACCAAGCTGCTGCTGGCGGAGAGCACCGGGGCCTATCGCGGGCTCGGCGTCGACCTGGTCGCGATGTGCGTCAACGACGTCGCCGTGCAGGGGGCGGAGCCGCTGTTCTTTCTGGACTACTACGCCAGCGGCCGGCTGGAGGCGACGATCGCGCGCGCCGTCGTCGAAGGCGTCGCCGACGGCTGCGTCGAGGCCGGCTGCGCGCTGTTGGGCGGCGAGACCGCGGAGATGCCGGGCGTCTACCCGGCCGGTGCGTTCGACCTCGCCGGCTTCGCCGTCGGCGCCGCCGAGCGCGACCGCCTCTTGCCGCGCCCGGACGAGGTTCGCGCCGGCGACGCGCTCGTCGCCGTGGCGAGCTCGGGGCTGCACAGCAACGGCTTCTCGCTGGTGCGCCGCATCGTCACCATGGCCGGCGCCGACCTCGCCGCGGCCGCGCCCTTCGATGCGCGGCTCAGCCTGGGCGCGGCGTTGATGCGGCCGACGCGGATCTACGTCGCCGCCTGCCGGGCCTTCGCCGCCAACGGCGCGCGGGCGCTCGCCCACATCACCGGCGGCGGCCTGGTCGAGAACATTCCCCGGGTGCTGCCACGCGGGCTGCGCGCCGTCGTCGATCTCGAGAGCTACACCGCGCCGCCGCTCTTCAGCTGGCTCGCCGAGGCCGGCGGGCTCGACCGCACCACGCTGGCGCGCACCTTCAACCTCGGCATCGGCCTCGTCGGCGTCGTGCCGGCGATCCGCGCCGAGGACATCGTCGCCGCCCTGGTCGAGGCCGGCGAGGACGCCTGGGTCGTGGGGCGGGTCGAGGAGGATACCGGCGCGCCGCCCGTCACCCTGGAGGGTGGGCCGCGATGGCCGCGCCCGTAGCCGTCCTGGTCTCCGGCGGCGGCACCAACCTGCAGGCACTGATCGACGCCGCCGACCGGGGTGCCGCCTTCGCCGTCCACCACGTCCTCGCCGACCGCGCCGACGCCTTCGGCCTGGAGCGGGCGCGCCGCGCCGGCATCGCGACGACGGTGGTGCCCCATCGCGACTTCGCCGACCGTGCAGCCTTCGAGCGCGAACTCGCCGCCGCGCTCGCCGCCAGCGGCGTGGACTGGGTGGCGCTCGCCGGCTTCATGCGGGTGCTCGGGCCCGAGCTCGTCGCCCGTTGGCACGACCGCATGCTCAACATCCACCCCTCGCTCTTGCCGGCGTTCCGGGGGCTCGACACCCACCGCCGGGTGCTCGCCGCCGGGCTCAAGGTCACCGGCTGCACCGTGCACGTCGTCCGCCCCGCGCTCGACGACGGGCCGGTGGTGGTGCAGGCGGCGGTGCCGGTCCTCGACGACGACACCGAGGCGACGCTGGCGGCGCGCGTGCTGGCGCACGAGCACCGCGCTTATCCGCTGGCGCTCGAGCTGCTCGCGAGCGGACGGGCGGTCGTGGACGGCGAACGCGTGCGGCTCACCGTTGCGGCCGCCGCCACGCCCGCGGGCTGGGTGTGGCCGCAGCCGACGAGCGCGTGATCAGCCGACGACGTCGATCGCCGCGAAAAAGAAGGCGATCTCGTCGACCGCGGTCTCCGGCGCGTCGGAGCCGTGCACCGAGTTGGCCTCGATGTTCTGGGCGAAGTCCTTGCGGATGGTGCCGGCCTCCGCCTTGGCCGGGTCGGTGGCGCCCATGACCTCGCGGTTCTTCTCGATGGCGTTCTCGCCCTCGAGCACCTGCACGACCACGGGCCCCGAGGTCATGAAGGCGACGAGGTCGCCGTAGAACGGCCGCTCCTTGTGGACGGCGTAGAACGCCTCGGCCTGCTCCTTGGTCAGCCGCACCCGTCGTTGCGCGACGATGCGCAGCCCGGCCGCCTCGAAGCGGGCGTTGATCTGGCCGGTGAGGTTACGCGCGGTGGCGTCGGGCTTGATGATCGAGAGCGTGCGCTCGGTGGCCATGGAAAGCTCCGCGGAATGGGGGGGGTGGAGATCGGGCTGCGCCGCGCTTATAGCGGCGCGGGCTCCGCCGTGGAAGCCGACGCGGGTGCCCGGGCGTCACGACACCCGGCTTCCTTTCCGAGGTCCGCATGCGTGCGATGATCGTCTGCGTCCTTCCCGCCGCCCTGCTCGCCGCCACCCCCACCGCCGAGGCTCAGCCCTCCGGCGTCGCGGCCGGCCCGTGGCGCACCCAGCTCCAGGGCGGGGTGGTGCACCAGTTCGACGCCGACCTCGACGACGGCGGCTCGTTCTCGGTGAACCGCGCCTTCGTCGAAGCCGGGCTGAGCTATGCCTCGTCCGCCCGCGACAGCGTCGGCGTCGCGCTCGGCTACGGCTACGACGGCTACGATTTCGACACCGACGGTGACGGGCTCGCCGCGCTCGAGCCGTGGAGCGACATCAACGATTTCCGTGTCAGCTTTCCGCTGCGCGCCGGCATCCGCGACGACATCGATCTGTTCGCCGTGCCGTCGGTGAGCTGGCGCGCGGAAAGCGGCGGCGATCTCGGCGACGCCGCCACCGGCGGCGCGATCCTCGGCGCCACCTATCGCTTCGGCGACGACCTGCGCCTCGGCGCCGGCCTCGGGGCGTTCACCGAGATCGAGGACGACGTCACGGTCTTTCCGATCCTTTTGGTCGACTGGCAGATCACCGAGACCTTCTCGCTGGCGACCGGCCAGGCCCTCGGCGCCACCCGGGGACCGGGGCTGACGCTGAACTGGACCGGGCTCGCGGACTGGCGCTTCACGCTCGGGGCGCGCTGGGAGACCTGGCGCTTTCGCCTCGACGACGGCGGGCCGGCGCCGGAGGGCGTCGGCGAAGAGGAGGCCGTCCCGATCTATCTCGCCGCCGCCTACGACGTGATCCCGCCGGTGCGCTTGAGCGCGGTCGCGGGCCTCGACGTCGCCGGCACGCTGACGCTGGAGGACGAGGACGGCCGCGAGCTCGCCGAGGAGGACTTCGATCCGGCGCCGTTCGTAGGCGTCACCTTCCGGGCGCGCTTTTGAACGGCGTTATTCGAGATAGCGCATGCGTTCGCGCCAGAGCCTCTCGCCGATGCGGCAGTCGTAGGGCGCTTCGGCCTGCACCCGCACCAGGGCGGGCGCGGGCGCCGGCTGCGCGATCTCCAGCACCAGCTTGCGCACGAGGGCGTCGGCGAAGCTCGTCATCTCCTGCACCGGGATGTAGAAGCTGGCGACGCCGCCGATGACGCAGCGCTCGTAGTAGCGGTCCAGATCGGGGATGTTGTACCAAGCCACCGGCGGCGCCTCGATCATCAGGGGCAGGCCGTTGATGACGATGCCCGCCGCGACGACCCGGTCGCGGACGACGTCCACCGCCTCGCCCTGGTTGTTCGGCCCGTCGCCCGAGATGTCGATGACGCGGCGGTAGCCCTCGAAGCCGTTGTCGTCGAAGAGCTCCGCCGACCAGTCCAGCGCCGCCGAGATCGACGTCCGCCGGGCTTGGCGCAACGGCGCCGCGCGGATCGCGGCGGCGAAGCGCTCGGCGTCGGCGGCCGAGGCGATGCCCCGCCAGGGCACGGTGACGTGGCGGTCGGCGGCGCCGGCCCACTCGACGAAGGTGACGACGATGCGGCCGTCGAAGCCGCTCGCGATGGCCTCGACGACCTCGGGGTCGGTGATCGCCGAGGCGTAGCCCGCCCGCTGCAGCCGCAACTCGCGCACGTCCATCGACAGCGAGATGTCCGCGGCGAGGACGAGCTCGAGATCGACGCTCTCCTGCGCCACACCCGGGCGGGGGTGGGCCGCCAGCACCAGCCCCGCCAACGCCGCCCCGCCGACACGCCACCAGCCCAACCCGTCGCGCCCCCTTTCGACACTATCGCTGCAGGATGCCGCGGCGATGCTCGCAGGTCAGCACTGCCGGTTGTGGTCACGTTGTCGCCGGTTGCTCTTCGCGCGCCTTGGTCCAGCCGCCCTCGGCCCGCTGCTGCCAGTAGACCAGGGTCGCGGTGCCGCGCTCGCGCCACTGCCGCCAGCGTTCGCGGGCGGCGGCGACGGCAGCCTCGTCGCCGCCGTCGAACAGATCGACCACCCGCTCGAAGGGGGCGTCCGCCGCCGGCATCAGCCCGTCGACCAGCACCAGCACCGAGGCCCCGTTCGGGTTCTCGATGCCGCGGCTGAGGAAGATCGGCTGACGCTCCGCGAAGCCCGTGGCGGCGGTGCCGTGGGCGAGGAAGCTGTCGGGCCGGTAGGTCCACAACAGCTCGTCGAGCTGGCGCAGCCGCTCGCCGTCGCGGGCGACGAGAACGGCGTTGAGGCGGCGCTCGAGCGCCTTTTCCAAAAGCTGCGGCAGGGCCTCGTCGAGCCGCGTGCGGGTCAGATGGTAAAAGCCGACCTCCATCGCCGCCCGCTCAGCCCTCGTAGCGCGCGGCGACGAGGCGGTCGATCAGGCGCACGCCCCAGCCGGTGCCGCCCTTGCCGGCGAGCGGGTGATCGGTCTCGGTGAAGCTGGTGGCGGCGAGGTCGATGTGCGCCCACGGCACCGCGCCCACGAAGCTCTCCAAGAAGGCCGCCGCCACGCTGGAGCCGGCCTGGCCGGGGCGGCCGATGTTCTTCATGTCGGCGACGGGGCTCTCCAACTGCTTGCTGTAGGCCTCGCCCAACGGCATCCGCCAGACGGTGTCGCCGCTGGCGCGGCCTGCAGTGGCGAGCGCGTCGGCGAGCGCGTCGTCGTTGGCGAAGAGCCCGGCGTGCTCGTAGCCGAGTGCCACGATGATCGCCCCGGTGAGCGTCGCGAAGTCGATGATCGCCGCCGGCTCGAAGCGGTCCTGGACGTAATGCAGGAGGTCGGCGAGGACGAGCCGGCCCTCGGCGTCGGTGTTCAAGACCTCGATGGTCTCGCCTTTCATCGAGGACAACACGTCACCCGGCCGCAAGGCCTCGCCCGAGGGCATGTTCTCGACCAGCCCGATGGCGCCGACGACGTCGGCCCTGGCGCCGCGCTTGGCGAGCGCGTGCATGGTGGCGACGACGCAGGCGGCCCCGCCCATGTCGCACTTCATCGTCTCCATGCTCTTGGCGGGCTTGAGCGAGAGCCCGCCGGAATCGAAGACCACGCCCTTGCCCACCAGCGCCAGCGGCGGGCCGTCGTCGCCGCGGCCCCGCCAGCGCATCAGCACGGTGTAGGGCGGCATGCGGCTGCCCCGCGCGACGCCCAAAAGCGCGCCCATGCCGAGCTCCGCCATCGCCGCCCGGTCGAGCACCTCGACCTCGACGCCGAGCCCCTCGAGCGCCCGCGCCGCCGCCACGAAGGCGTCGGTATCGAGGCTGCTGGCGGGGCGGTTGACCAGATCGCGGCAGAGATGCACCCCCTCGACCACCGCTGCACGGGCGTCGGCGCCGGCCGCGCACGCTTCGGCCTCGGCGCTGCGGACGGTGAGCGTGGCGAGCGCCGCGGCGTCGCCCGCCCGCGACTTCAGCCGGTCGAAGCGATAGGTCCGCAATGCCACGCCCTCGGCGAGGGCGGCCGCGAGGTCGCCGGGCGCGAGCGCGGCGCCGTCGAGCTCGGCGAGCACGGTCAGCGCGTCGAGCTTGCGGGCGGCCGCGGCCTGGGCGAGCGCGGCGCCGAGACCGACCACCTCCGCGCGCTCGAGCGCGTCCGCCGGGCCGGTGCCGACGAGCACGACCCGATCGAAACCGGCGGCCGCATCCGCCGGCAGGACGACGTCGACGCTCCGGCCACGGTCGAGCGGTGGAGGCGCCAGCGCGAGGGCGCGGGCGAGCAGCCCGCCCGTCAGGTGGTCGAGTTCGGCGGCGGTAGCGGCGAGCCCGCCGGCCTTGGGGACGAGCACCGCGAGGGTGCCGGTGCCGGTGGCGGAAAGCGGCTCGAAGTTGACCTTCATCGCTGCATCGTCCCATGGTTGCGGCCGCTTGGCGGCCGGCGTTCACGCTTGGTGGTACTGGCGTGGACGACCTCGTAGCCTATGATGCGGCCATGCCGGTCTACGCCCGCTACCTTCTGCGTACGCTCGCCGCCCCGGCGCTGCTCGCCCTCGTCGCCTTCGCCGGCGCGGTCTGGCTGTCCCAGTCGTTGCGGTTCGTCGATCTGATCGTCAACAAGGGGTTGTCGGTTCCGCGCTTCGTCTACCTCACCGGCCTCTTGGTGCCGTCGCTGGTGCTGGTGGTGCTGCCCTTCGCCGCCTTCATCGGCACGCTCATGGGTTACCAGCGCCTGCGCGGCGAGAGCGAGCTCGGAATCTTCCGGGCCACCGGCCTCTCCGATTGGCAGATCGCCCGGGGCGCGCTGTGGCTCGGCTTGCTGTTCACCGCGGTGAGCTACGTGGTGGCGCTGTGGCTGATGCCGACGGCCTATCGCCAGTTCCGCGAACTGCAGTTCGATATCCGTCAGAACGTCTCGGCCATCTCCGTCCAGGCGCACGTCTTCACCGCGATCACCGACGGCCTCACCGTCTACATCGCCGAGCGGCAGGGCGACGGCGACCTCGCCGACATCCTCGTCCACGACACCCGCGAGCCGGGGCGGACGGTCACGCTCCTGGCCGAACGCGGCCGGCTGTTGCGCGGCGACGACGGGCCGATCCTGCGGCTGTGGGACGGCAGCTATCAGGAGCGCGGCGAAGAAGGCGAACTGTCGATCGTGAGCTTCGCCGAGACCGCCGTTGACCTCGTCGGCCAGCAGGATCCCGGCCAACGCAGCCTCAAGACCCGCGAACTCTTCATCGCTCAGCTGTTGAACCCGCCGGCCTCGATCACCGACGCCGACGAGCGCGCCCGGCGCATCGCCGAGGGCCACGATCGGCTGGCCTGGCCGTTGGTGTCGCTGGCGTTGCCGCTGGTCGCCGCCACCAGCGTGCTGCGTCACCGCGCGGTGCGCGAGAGCGCCTGGCGCGCCACGGCGGCGGCCGCGGCGGTGGCGGTCGCCATCGCGCTCGCCTCCTTCACGCTGTTGAACCTCGCCAAGGTCGATCTGCGGCTGGTGCCGCTGCTCTACGCCGTGCCGGTCGGCACCGTCCTGGTCTGCGTCGCCCTGCTCCTCGGCGGCCGGCACCATCCTGCGGTCCGCGTCCATGAGCCGCGCTGAGGCCGGTTACGGCGAGTTCGTGCCGCGGCACGGCCGGCCGGTCGTGCTCGCCCCGGCGACGCTCGGCGGCCACATCGCCAAGATCACGCTCGGCGCGGTCCTGACCGTGATGCTGGCGTTCGCGGTGCTGGGCTTTCTCGTCGATCTCGTCGAGCATCTGCGCGACGCCGCCGACGACGGACGCCCGCTCTTCGGGGCGGTCGAACTCACCGCACTGCGGCTGCCGACGCTGCTCGACCGGATCTGGCCCTTCGGCGTCCTGTTCGGCGCGATGTTCGCCTTCTGGCGGCTCAACCGCTCGCAGGAGCTGGTGGCGATCCGCGCCGCCGGGGTCTCGGCGTGGCAGTTCCTGGCGCCCGCGGGGCTGGTGGCGGTGCTGTTGGGGGGCTTTGTCGTCACCTCGCTCAACCCCCTGGGTGCGGCGCTGGCGGCGCGTTACGAACGGCTGCAGGCGCAACGCGGCGGCGACGGCGCCGCCCAGATGAGCGTGTTCCCCGGCGGGATGTGGCTCAAACAGTCCCGCGCCGGCGAGACCTTGCTGGTCTACGCCCAGCGGGTGCGGCCGGAGCCGGAGGTGGTGCTCGCCCCGGTCACGGTCTTCGTCTACGACCACGACCACACCTATCGCGGTCGCATCGACGCCCCCCGCGCCGTCCTCGCCGGCGCCGCCTGGGTGCTCGACGACGCTCGGCGCTCGGACGATGCCGGCCTGAATCGCCCGATCGGGCGCTACCGTATCCCCACCGAGCTCGATCCCGCGACCATCACGCGCTCGTTCCGCGACCCCGCCACCCTCTCCTTTTGGGAATTGCCCGGCTACATCGCGCTGATCGAGCAGCTCGGCTTCTCGGCGCGGGCGCATCGGGTGCACTTCCAGTCGCTCCTGGCGACACCGCTCTTTTTCGCCGCGATGTTGCTCGCCGGGGTGACCTTCACGCTGCGCTTCGTGCGCACCGGTCTCGCCCGCATGCTGCCGGCGGGGCTCATCGCCGGTTTCAGCCTGTTCATCCTCGTCGACGTCGTGCGCGCCCTCGGCGTCGCGGGCCAGCTGCCGACGGTGCTGGCGGCGTGGGGGCCCGGCGTGGTGGCGCTGATGCTCGCCGGTGCCGCGCTCTTTCAGCTCGAGGACGGATGATGCGTGTCGCCGTGGCTCGGCTGGCGGGCGCCTGCCTGGTGATCGCGAGCGTCGCCGCCGCGGCGCAGGAAGGCGAGGACGTGCTCTTGGAAGCGCGCGAGGTGGTCTGGGACGCCGAGGCCGAGACCGCGACCGCCACGGGCGAGGTCTTCCTCGCCCGCGAGGGCTACACCCTCTCGGCCGACCGCGTCGTCTACGACCGGGCGGCGGAGACGGTGCGTGCGGAGGGCGAGGTCGTGCTGGTCGATCCGCGCGGCAACGCCAGCTTCGCCGACCGCATGGCGCTGTCGGGCGATCTCGCCACCGGTTTCATCGAGAGCATGGCGCTGCGCTTCGAGGACGATTCGCTCATGGTGGCGCGCCGCGCCGACCGCGAGGCGGCCAACCTCACGACGCTGCGGGACGCCACCTACACCCCCTGTCCGGTCTGCCCCGACGCCGCCCCGACCTGGCAGATCAACGCGGCCGAGGTCGAGCACGACCAGGACGAGCGGGTCGTGCGCTACCGCAACGCCACCTTCGAGATCGCCGGCATCCCGGTGCTGTTCACGCCGTTCTTCAGCCACCCCGATCCGGCGGTCGACCGGCGCTCGGGCTTTCTCGCCCCCACCTTCACGATCGACAGCGAACTCGGGGCCACCGCGGAGGTCCCCTACCACTGGGCGATCGCGCCCAACCGCGACCTTACCGTCCGGCCGACCTTCACCACCGACGAAAACGCCCTTTTGGCGCTCGATCTGCGCGACCTGCAGAGCTTCGGGCGGACCGACGTCACCGTCAGCGGCACCTACGCCAGCTTCGGTGAGAGCGGCGAGAACCGCGGGCGCGGCCACCTCGACGCCACCGGGCGCTATCGGACCTTCGAGGATTGGGATACCGGCTTCGATCTGCGGCTCACCACCGACGACACCTTCCTGCGCCGCTACGGCATCAGCAACGACAACGTCCTCGACAACCGCCTGTTCGCGCGGCGGATCGAGAACGACCGCTTCATCGACGTCGAGGCGCTGGGCTTTCAGGGCCTGCGGCCCGAGGACGACCAGGGGCGGATCCCGTTCGCGCTGCCCCAGCTGCGCAGCACCTTCACCGGCCGCTTCGCGCGGCTCGGCGCCGATTGGGAGCTCCGGCCCGATCTGCTCGGGCTCTATCGCAGCGAAGGCATCGACAGCCGGCGGGCGTCGCTCGGGGGTGCGGTGAGCTTTCCGCGGGTGAGCCCTTGGGGCGATCTCGTCACCGCCAGCTTGAGCCTGCGCGGCGACCTCTACGCCGTGCGCGGCGACGCCGAGGCGGGCGTCGACGACGGCGAAGTCCGCTACCGCGCGCGGGTGTTGCCGAGGGCGACGCTGGAGTGGCGCCGGCCCTACGCCCGCGTCGGCGCCGACGCCGTCGCCTACGGCGTCGAACCCGTCGCCAGCATCACCGCGGCCCCCACCGGCGTCAACGACGAGGCCATCCCCAACGAGGACAGCCTCGATCTCGAGTTCGACGAGACCAACCTGTTGCGCGCCGACCGCTTCACCGGCCTCGATCGGTTCGACGAGGGCACCAAGATCTCCTACGGCGTGCGCACCTCGGCCACCGGGGTGGACCGCGAACTCTGGTCGATCTTCGTCGGCCAGAGCTGGCGGATCAGCGAGACCGACGTCTTCGACGGCGTCAGCGGGCTCGAGGACGACCTCTCCGACGTCGTCGGGCGCGTCGGCGTGAGCCCGCACCCGTGGGTCGACGCCGACTACCGGTTCCGGGTCGGAGCCGATCTCGGCGATCTCTCCAAGAGCGATTTGCAGCTGGTCGCCGGCCCGCCCCGGCTCCGCCTCGCCTTCGGCCATCTGCTGCTCGAGGAGGAGACCGCGGGTGGCTTCGACCGCCGCGAGGAGGGCCGCGCCGCCTTGAGCCTGCGCCTGACCGACTCATGGTCGGTGATCGCCAGCACCCGCCGCGACCTGGACAACGGCGAATCGATCCTGGATACCTACGGCCTGCTCTACGAGGGCGCCTGCCTGACCGTGATCGCGGGCGTGGAGCGGGATTTCACCCGCGACCGCGACGCGCGGGATTCCACCACCGTCGCCGTGCGCGTCGGCTTCCGCAATCTCGGCGAATTCGGAGGCGCCTCGGCGCTGGGCGAGCCCACGAGGGAATGACCGCTCCATGACCCGCCGTCTCTGGTCGCGCCTGCCCGCCCCGCTCGCGGCCGCCGTCGTGACCGTCGTGCTCGCCGTCGCCGCCGTCGGCGACGTCCGGGCGCAGCAGATCGTCGCCATCGTCAACGACGACGTCGTGACCGATCGCGACGTCCGCCAGCGGGTCCGCCTCGCGCTGTTGGCGACCGGTCAGCAACCGAGCGAGGAAGCGGCGGCGCGCCTGCGCCCGCAGGTCCTGCGCAGCCTCGTCGACGAGCGCCTGCAGATGCAGGAAGCCGAGCGCTTGGACGTCACCGTCGCCGAGGCCGACGTCGACCGTGCGCTCGAGCGCATCGCCGCCAACAACGACGCCCCGGTCGACCAGCTGACCGCGTCCCTCGGGCGCGCCGGCGTCGATCCGGCGACGCTGCGCCGCCAGCTCCGCGGCCAGCTGGCCTGGCGCCAGGTGGTCCAGCGCCAGCTGATGCCGCGGGTGGTGGTGAGCGACGTCCAGATCGCGCAGCGCCTGCGCGAGATCAACGCCGGTCGGCCGGAGCTGCGCCTCGCCGAGATCTTCTTGCCGGTCTACGACCCCGCCGAAGAGCGCAGCGTGCTGCAGGACGCGCTCAGGCTGCGCGAGGCGGTCGCCGGCGGCGCCGAATTCGCCGCCCTGGCGCGGCAGTTCTCGGCGGCGCCCAGCGCCCAGCGCGGCGGCGATCTCGGCTGGATCCCCGCCACCAGTGTGCCGGAGGAGCTGCGGCAGCTGATCCGCGGGCTCTCGGACGGCGCGGTCAGCCGACCGGTGCGCACCCAGGACGGCTTCTACCTCTTCCGCCGCCTCGGCGTGCGCGAGGAGAGCGACTCGCGCCTGGCGATCTCGCTGATGCGCCTGGACATCGCCGACGCGCGGGTCGGCGGTGACAGCGTCGCGGGCTTCGCCGGCGAGATCCGCGCCCGCAGCTCGAGCTGCGACCAGCTCGGCGAGGTGGCCGGCGGCGTCGACGGGGTCACGGTCGAGCGCCTCGACGGGGTCGATCCGGACCGCCTCGAGGGCCAGCTCGCCACGGTGGCGCTGACCCAGCCCGCCGGCGTGTTGAGCGAGCCGCTGCGGACCGCCGACGGTACCACCGCCCTGGTGATGGTCTGCGGGCGCGAGGGCGGCGCCGGGCCCGAGCAGCGCGCCCAGGTCGAAGAGCGCCTGCGCGGCGAGGCGCTGGAACGGCTCGCGACGCGCTATCTGCGCAACCTCAGGCGCGACGCCTTCATCGAGTTCCGGCTCGAGCAGGGGTGAGCCCCGACGGCCCGCCGTCGCTCGCCGAGACCATTCGCCGGCACGGCCTCGCCGCCGACAAGCGCCTCGGTCAGCACTTCCTGGTCGATCCCGCCATCCTGGCCCGGATCGCCGCCGCCGCCGAGCCGCTGGCCGGCGTCACCGTCGTCGAGGTCGGCCCCGGGCCCGGCGGGCTGACCCGGGCGCTGCTCGCGACCGACGCCGTGCGGGTGGTCGCCGTCGAGACCGATCGGCGCTGCGTCGCCGCGCTCGACGAGCTCGTCGCCGCCACCGGCGATCGCCTGCGGGTCGTCGCGGGCGACGCTCTCGCCCTCGATCGCCGCGAGCTCGCCGCCCCGCCCACCGCGATCGTCGCCAACCTGCCCTACAACATCGCGACCGAGCTGATCGTGCGTTGGCTGCGCGCGCCGGCGGGGATGGTGCGCCTGGTCCTGTTGGTCCAGCGCGAGGTGGCGGCGCGCCTCGCCGCCGCGCCCGGCACCCCGGCCTACGGCCGACTCTCGGTGCTGGCGCAGTGGGCGGCGCGGGTGGAGGCGCTGTTCGAGCTACCGCCGGGCGCCTTTCGCCCGCCGCCGAAAGTGCACTCGCGCGTGGTCCGGCTCACGCCTTACCTCGAACCGCCGGTCCCCGCCCGGCTGGCGACGCTGGAACGCGTCACCGCCGCCGCCTTCGGCCAGCGCCGCAAGATGCTGCGCTCTAGCCTGAAGAGCCTCGGGTGCGATCCGGGCGCGCTCTGCGCCGCCGCCGGCATCGATCCCGCGCGCCGCGCCGAGACCTTGACGCTCGCCGAGTTCGCGGCGTTGGCCGACGCGTTCGAGCGGGGGTGAAGGATGGCGTCAGCGGCGAAAACGCTCGGCGAATCGAAAGAGCCCGGGCTGGCGGGTGCCGCGCAGGCGTTCGGCGGTGACCACGCTCCTGAGCTGAGCGAGCGAGCGTTCCACGCTGTCGTTGATGACGACGTAGTCGTATTCCGGCCAGCGGGTGACGTCGTCGGCGACCTGGGCCAGCCGCCGGTCGATGTCGTCCGACGAGCTGCCGGCACGCTCCTCCAGGCGGCGTTCGAGCTCGTGTGCGTCCGGCGGCAGGATGAAGACGCTGACGACGTCGGCCTGCGCCGAGGTCCTGAGCTGCTGCGCGCCCTGCCAGTCGATGTCGAACAGCACGTCGCGGCCCTCGGCCAGCGCGGCCTGCACCGGCGTCCGCGGGGTGCCGTAGCGGTTGCCGTAGACCAGCGCGTGCTCCAGCAGCTCGCCCTGTTCCGCCAGGGCGTGAAAGCGGCCGTCGTCGACGAAGTGGTAGTCCACGCCGTCGCGCTCGCCCGGACGCGGATGGCGGGTCGTGACCGAGACGGACAGGCTGAGATTGGGATCGCTCGCCAACAGCGCGCGCGCCAACGTCGTCTTGCCGGCGCCCGAGGGCGAGGACAGCACCAACATCAGCCCGCGCCGACCCACCATCGGCAGCAACGCGTCGTCGTCGCCCGTCATCGTCCCTCCGTCCACACCGGCCCACGGCCTCTGACTAACGCCGTCGGCGCCGTCGAACAACGCATCGCCCGTGAACGACGCCCCCGGCCACGTCCTCGTCACCGGCGCCAGCAGCGGGCTCGGCCGCGCCCTCGCCGAGGCCTACGCCGCACCCGGCCGCCAGCTGACGCTCTTGGGCCGCGACGAAGCGCGTCTCGCCGCCGTCGCCGCCGCGGTCGCGGCCCGGGGCGGCGAGGCCGTCACCCACGTCGTCGACGTCCGCGACCGGGCGGCGATGGCGGCGGTGATCGGTGCCGCCGACGACGCCCGTCCGCTCGATCTCGTCGTCGCCAACGCCGGCATCGCCGCCGCCGCCGATCCGGGCGAGGTGCTGGCGGTGAACGCGCTCGGCGTCTGGTACACCGTCGCGCCGGCGCTCGCCCGGATGGGCGGCCGTGGCCGCGGCCAGCTCGCCCTGATGAGCTCGCTCGCGGGCCGGCGCGGACTGCCTGGGGCGGGGCCCTATTGCGCCAGCAAGGCCGCCGTGCGGGTGCTGGCCGAGAGCCTGCGGTTGGACTGGGGGCCGCGGGGCGTGCGGGTCTCGGCGGTCGTGCCGGGCTTCGTCGACACCCCGCTGACCCGTCTCAACGCCTTCGCGATGCCCTGGCGGCTCGACGGGGCGGCGGCCGCCGAACGCATTCGGCGCGGCCTCGAGAGGGACCGCGCCGAGATCGCCTTCCCGCGCCGGCTGGCGATCGCCGTGCGGCTGCTCACGGTCATGCCGCCGTGTGGCGGCGCCGCTGTTGCGGCGCGGGCGGCGCCCCGCCGCGCGCCGCGGCGACGACGTCAGGCCACCTTCATCTTGACGTAGGAGCCGGGGCCGTCCTCGAGGACGTCCAGCTTGCGGTCGCCGGGGTGCCGCGCCGGCACCATCTCGCCGCCGGAGAAGGCGGCGTTCCAGGTCGACCAGTGCTCCCACCAGGAACCCGGCCGATGCTCGGCACCTTCGAGGAACTCCTCCGGCGTCGGCGGCAGTTCGTCGTTGGTCCAAAAACCGTACTTGCCGGAGGCGGGCGGGTTGACCACGCCGGCGATGTGGCCGGAGCCGGCCAGAACAAAAGTCTTCTGGTCGCCGCCGAGCACCTGGGTGCCGACGTAGGTCGCGGTCCACGGCGCGATGTGGTCCTCGCGCGTCGACAGCCAGTAGACCGGGACGTCGACCTTGCGCAGGTCGATCGGCACGCCGCTGAGCGTGATCCCGCCCGGCTCGACCAGCTTGTTCTCCTGATAGCACTTGCGCAGATAGAAGCTGTGCATCGCTGCCGGCATGCGCGTGCTGTCGGAATTCCAGTACAGCAGGTCGAACGGGAACGGCTCTTTTCCCAAGAGGTAATTGTTGACGACGAACGACCAGATCAGGTCGTTGGCGCGCAGCATGTTGAAGGTGGTCGCCATCTCGCGGCCGTCGAGGTAGCCGCGCTGGCTCATGGTGTCCTCGATGGAGACGAGTTGCTCCTCGTCGATGAAGACGCCGAGATCGCCGGCGTCGGAGAAGTCCGTCATGGTGGTAAAGAGGGTCAACGCCTTGATGCGGTCGTCCCCCTTCGCCTTCATGTAGGCCAGCGTCGCCTCGGTGAGCGTGCCGCCGAGACAGTAGCCGATCGCCGTCACCTGGCGTTCACCGGTGGCCTTCTCGACGAGGTCGAGCGCCTCGAGCGGCCCCGCCTTCATGTAGTCTTCGAAGCTCTTGTTGGCGTAACGCTCGTCTGGGTTGACCCAGGAGATCACGAAGACGGTGTAGCCTTGCTCCACCGCGAACCGGATGAAGCTGTTTTTCGCCTGCAGATCCAAGATGTAGAACTTGTTGATCCACGGCGGCACGATCAACAGCGGCGTCTTGTGCTGCTGCTCGGTCATCGGCTCGTACTGGAGGAGCTGCATCAGCTCGTTCTGGTAAACGACCTTGCACGGCGTCGTCCCGATGTTCCGCCCGAGCTCGAAGGCGTCGTAGTCGGTCATCTTGATGTTGAGCTTGCCGCGCCCGCGCTCGAGGTCGTCGAGCATGTTCTTGAGCCCGCGCAGCAGGTTCTCGCCGCGGGTGTCGAGCGTCGTCTTCAATACCTCGGGGTTGGTCAGCGCGAAGTTGGAGGGCGCCATCGCGTCGACGAATTGCCGCGTGTAGAAGTCGAGCTTGTGCTTGGATTTCGGATCGATGCCGTCGCCGAGCTCGACGCTTTCGACCAGGTAGCGCGAAGCGAGCAGATAGCTCTGCTTGATGTAGTCGAACAGGAGGTTCTCGTTCCAGGCCGGGTCCTTGAAGCGGCGGTCGCCGCGCTCCGGCACCGCCACCGGGTCGACCTGTTGGCCGAGCATCCGCTGCGTCGTCGACTGCCACAACCGCATGTAGTCCTGCCACAGGTCGAATTGGCTCTGCATCACCAGCATCGGATTGGTGAAGAGCCGGGTGGTGTACTGCATGTAAGCTTGGCTGAGGTTGAGCGGATCGGGCTTCGTCGACAACATCGAGCCGCCGGACTTGTGCTGCCGCTCGATGAAGTCCTGCACCAGCTTCTGGCTCTTTTCGGCGATCTCGCCCATGATGACCGTGAGCTCTTCCTGCTGGCGTTCGTCGGGGAGCGGCGTTTGGCTCATCGATGCGGTCCTTCGTTGATCCGCGGGTGCCACGGTGCCCGCGCGCCCTGGCGACGACGACGTCACCCGCGCGGGAGGGTTATGCTGCATCTGCGTTGTAGCGGACCTGATACGTGGCGATAAGACCCCTTTTCAACAAGACGCCTCCTTTCGTCGTACTCGCCGTCGCGGTGACGGCGGTCGCCGGCTGCGCGGTCGATCCCGGACCGCACGGCGGCGAGCGTCCGGCGCTCGCCGCCGTGCCCGGCGGGAGCGAGCCGCGCTACGACGCCTTCGAGCGTATGCTGTTGCGCGACGCGCTCGCCGCGGCCGGGACGGAGGCGGAACGGGCGCGGGCGGTGGCAGATCGGAAGAGCATCGTGTAGGGAAAGAGTGTA
>CAZCVH010000013.1:0-23686 GCA_964502115.1 uncultured Geminicoccaceae bacterium | reverse complement strand
AGATCGTTTCACGTGACTGGAGTTCAGACGTGTGCTCTTCCGATCTGCCACCCCCGGTCACCAGCGTGAGCGCGCCGGTCGCCCGCGGCTGCGCCGCGGCACCGACACTCGCGCCGACGAGCAGCACGGCCGCCGCGCCCGCGCTCCGCATCCACCGCATCGTCCGACCTCGCCCTGCCGCGCCTCCTCCCTTGACCCGCACCGCCGTCGCCGGTCAAACGGAAATCGATGCCCTCGCCACGCGCCCGTAGCTCAGCCGGATAGAGCGACGGCCTCCTAAGCCGTAGGTCGCAGGTTCGAATCCTGCCGGGCGCACCAGTGGCGGCTCACCGGCGCTCGTCGGCCGGCACCACCCGCGCGAACAGCACGCTCGCGAGGCCGACCACGAGGGCGATCCTCACGGCGTGGTGGGTGGTCACGAACGCCGGGTCGATGCCCAGCGCCAGGGCCACCAACGCCATCTCGGCGACGCCGCCGGGGACGTAGGCGATCAGGAGCGGTAAGAGCGCGAGGCCGGCGAGCGGGTGGATGACCAGCGCGAAGCCGGCGCCGAGCGCCACCATCATCGCGGTCATGACCGCGCCGTGGCCGAGGGTGGCGGCCACCTCGCCGAGGCCGAGGCCGGTGAAGCGGGTGCCGACGGCGGCGCCGACGACGATCTGGGCGAAGGCGACGATCGCCTCGGGCGGGTGGCTGTCGCTCCAGCCGGCGACGTGGACGGCGGCGCTCGCGAGCATCGGGCCCAGCAGGATCGCGCTGGGCAGGCGGACGAGGTGGCCGAGCGCGACGCCCGCGAGACCGGCGGCGAGCAGGACGAGCGTGTCGGCGAGCCCCGGCGGCGGCGTCGACGGCGGCTTCGCCGCCACGAGGCCGAGCCGGTCGACGACGAAGGGGATCGCGGTCACCAGGAGCAGCACGCGCAGGGCGTGGACCAGGCTCACCCGCCGCATGTCGGCACCGAAGCGCTCGCTCAAGAGGATCATCTCGGAAAGCCCGCCCGGCGCCGCGGCGAAATAGGCGGTCGCCGCGTCGAAGCCGGCGACGCGGCGGAGATAGACCATCATGCAGCCGGCGATGACGACGACGTAGAGCGGCAGCGCCGCCAGGCTCCAGACCCAGCGGTGGAGGTCGGCGAGCATGCTTCGCTCGAAGGCGCTGCCGATCAGCACCCCGATCACCACCAGCATGGCGAGGCGCAGGCGCGGCGCGATCTCGAGGCGCAGGCCCGCCAGCGTGGCGGCGGTGACGGTGAGCATGGCGCCGAGGAGCCAGGGCAGCGGCAACGCGAGCGCCGCGAAGACCGTACCGCCGGCGGCCCCGAGCGCGAGCCCGAGCGCCGTCCGCCCCCACCGCTCCAGTTCCGCGCGCAGCGCCGTCCTCCCCGTCCACGTCGCGGCGCCGCCACGCGGGCGGGTCAGCCGCCGACGACGTCCAACAAGAGCGTCGTCGCCAGGAGCGGCAGCGCGATCCGGGTCGCGAGCCACCACCAGGCGAAGGCGGTGAGGCGGGGCGCCGTCCAGCTTCGATCCGTTCGCGCCATGCCGCCGTCTTCGCCCGGCGCGGTCAAGCCCAGGTTAACGCAACGGTGACAGGCTGAGCGGACATGGCCGGCGGGCGACCCGCGCCGGCGCCGCAGGCGGACGACGACGTGGTGGAGCTGGAGAGCATCGACGACGCGGCGCGCTGGGACGCGCTCCTCGCCGGCGTCGGCTTCTCGCCGTGGCAGCAGAGCCGGGCCTACGGCGCCGCGCTCGCCCGTGCGGGCCGGCCGGTGTGCCGGCTGCGTCTCGCCGCGCGCGGCGAGACGCTGGGCGTCGTGCAGGCGGTCGGACGGCTCGCCGCCGGCGGCCGGGTCGGGCTGTGGCACGCCTTGGGCGGCCCGCTCTGGCGCCCCGGTGTCACGATCGCCGACAAGATCGGGAGCCTCGCCGCGCTGGAACGTCACTTGGCCGGGCCGTTGCGGCGGCTGGTGGTGACGCCGGCGCTGCCGGCGGCACGGACCTCGGCGGCGCTGGAGGCGGCCGGCATGCGGCGGGTGATGACCGGCTACACCACCGCCGTGCTGCCGATCGCCGCCTCGTCGCAGCGCCAGGCCGCGCGCCTGCAGCCGAGCTGGCGACGGCTGTTGCGGCGCGCGGAAGATCCCGCCGCGATGGCGACGTGCCGCGACTCCCGCGCCGATCCTGTGGGCCTCGACGCCGCCCTCGCCCTGTACGAGGGCGAGCGGCGCCGGCGCGGCTACGCCGCGGTCTCCCACGAGCTGGTGGCGGCCGCCGCGCGACGGGGACCAGCGCTGCTGGCGACGGTCGACGGCACCGAGGGCCCGGTGGCGTTCATGCTCGTCTTCGTCCACGGCGCTACGGCGACCTACCAGGTCGGCTGGACGAGCGCGGCCGGGCGCGCGACGCACGCCCACCACCGCCTGCTCTGGGCGATCGTCGCGAGCTTGCGGGAGCGCGGCGTGCGGCTGTTGGATCTGGGCGGGCTCGACCTGCCGGCGGGGATCGTCGGCTTCAAGCTCGCCTCGGGCGCGCTGCCGCGGACCTACGCCGGCAGCTATCTCGCCGGCGCCGGGCTCAGGGCTCCAGCTCGCTGTCCCAGTAGAGGAAGTCGCGCCAGCTCTCGTGCAGATAGTTCGGCGGAAAGGCGCGCCCCGACTTCTGCAGCTCGAAGGTCGTCGGCTTGCCGGGCGGCGACAGCGGGCTGAGGCCGCATTCCTTCGGCAGCTTGTTGCCCTTGGCGAGGTTGCAGCGGGTGCAGGCGGTGAGGATGTTTTCCCAGCTGGTCACCCCGCCGCGCGAGCGCGGCACGACGTGGTCGAAGGTGAGATCCTCGGCGCGGTGCCGGCCGCCGCAGTACTGGCAGGTGAAGCGGTCGCGCAGAAAGACGTTGAAGCGCGTGAACGGCGGGTAGCGGCTCTGCGGCACGTACTGCTTCAGCGCCACGACGCTGGGCAGGCGAAAGCGGGCGTTGGGCGAGCGGATCTCGCGGTCGTAGTGCGAGACCACGGCGACGCGGTCGAGGAAGATCGCCTTCACGGTCTCCTGCCAGCTCCACAGCGACAGCGGGAAGTAGCTGAGCGGCTGGTAGTCCGCGTTGAGGACGAGGGCCGGACACCCGTCGAGGTGAGGAAGGCGTTGAACCGGCCCCGACGTCACCGGCGGGGCCTCCCTCTCGAGCGGACCGCGGCACGCGGTCGCTCCCTTTGCATCACGCGTTCCATGTGGATGGCGACATAGCGGCTTGATGTGACAGTTTCGCGGTAGGGTCAAGCCACGCCGCCGTTAAGCAAGGCGCAAACCTCCTTCGGCATCCTCGCGGACGACGTCGGCGCCCTCGCCGATCGGGCGAAGGCCGCGGCTGCGGAGCGTACGGATGACAGATGACGACGGACGCCGATCCTCCACGACATGGGCGCGCACCGCCTTGCTGGCGATGCAGCGTCGCGGCATCCCGCCGACGCCGGAAAACTATCTGGTGTGGTACCACGTCTCCGCCGACAGCATCCCCACCCTCACCCGCCTGGTGGGCGCGCTCGACGAGCAGAAGCTGGCCTACGACGACGCCCGCAACTGGGAACTCTACGACCGCTTCTTCGGCCAGGACCGCGAGCGCTCGCATCTGCGCAGCATCAGCGATCAGGTCCAGGACCATCTGGCGCAGATCAGCGGGCTGATCTCGCAGATCGCCCTGGGCACGCGGGCCTACGGCGAGAGCATCGCGAACCTCGCGAGCGCCCTCGACGACCGCGAGGGCGCTCGCGAATCCGACAATCTCGACGAGCTCAACGCCGCGCTCGCCAACCTCTGCGACGACACCCGCGCGATCCTGCAGCGCGCCGGCCACTGGGAACACGCCGCCAGTGCGCACGCCGACGAGGTCTCGAAGCTCAAACAGGATCTCGACGACGCCCGCACCGAAGCCGAGACCGACGCCCTCACCCGCGTCGGCAACCGCAAGCGCTTCGATCGGCGGTTGCGCGAGATGGTCGGGGCTTGCGCCGCGAGCGGTGCGGCGCTGTCGCTCGTCTTCTTCGACATCGACCATTTCAAGAGCTTCAACGACACCTACGGCCACGCGCTCGGCGACCGCGTCTTGACGTTGGTGGCCGGACGCATGGTCGCCGCCGCCACCACCGACCACGAGGTCTTCCGCTACGGCGGCGAGGAGTTCGCCGTGCTGGCGTCCAACGCCGCGCTCGGCGAGGCGGTCGAGATCGGCGAGACCATCCGCAAGGCCATCAGCGGTCTGCGCATCGCCCGCAAACGCGACAGCGAACCGCTCAGGCGGATCACGGTCTCCGTCGGCGTCAGCCAACACGAGCCGGGCGAACCGCTGTCGCGGCTGCTCGAGCGCGCCGACGCCGCGCTCTACGCCGCCAAGAACAGCGGGCGCAACTGTACGAGCATCAAGCGCGCCAAGCGGGCCGCGGCCTGAGCTCAAGCGGCGAGCGCGGCCAGGAGCAACAGCGCCACGATGTTGATGATCTTGATCATCGGGTTCACCGCCGGGCCGGCGGTGTCCTTGTAGGGATCGCCCACGGTGTCGCCGGTGATCGCGGCCTTGTGGGCCTCCGAGCCCTTGCCGCCGAAATGACCGTCCTCGATGTGTTTTTTGGCGTTGTCCCAGGCGCCGCCGCCGGAGGTCATCGAGATCGCGACGAAGATGCCGGTGACGATCGTGCCGAGGAGCATCGCGCCCAGCGCGGTGAAGCCTGCGAGTTGGCCGGCGATGGCGGCGATCGCGGCGTAGAGCAGGATCGGCGCGAGCACCGGCAACAGCGACGGCACGATCATCTCGCGGATCGCGGCCTTGGTGAGCAAGTCGACCGCCTTGGTGTAATCGGGTCTGGAGGTGCCCGCCATGATGCCGGCGTCCTGCTGGAATTGCCGGCGCACCTCCTCGACGATGGCGCCGGCGGCACGGCCGACCGCCTGCATGCTCAACGCGCCGAAGAGGTAAGGCAGCAAGCCGCCGACGAAGAGACCCACGACGACGAACGGATCGCTCAGGCTGAACGCGATCTCGTAATCGGGAAAGTAGTGCCGCAGGTCCTCGGTGTAGGCCGTGAACAGGACGATGGCCGCGAGCCCGGCGGAGCCGATGGCGTAGCCCTTGGTGACCGCCTTGGTGGTGTTGCCGACGGCGTCGAGGGCGTCGGTGGTGTTGCGGACCTCCGCCGGCAGATCCGCCATCTCGGCGATGCCGCCGGCGTTGTCGGTGACCGGGCCGTAGGCGTCGAGGCTGACCACCATGCCGGTGAGCGCGAGCATCGTGGTCGCGGCGACCGCGATGCCGAAGAGCCCGGCGGTGAGATAGGCGGTGAGGATGCCGAGGGCGATGACGATCACCGGCAGCGCGGTGGCCTCGAGCGAGATGGCGAGGCCGGCGATGATGTTGGTGCCGTGCCCCGTGGTCGAGGCCTGGGCGATCTTGCGGACCGGCCGGTAGGCGGTGGAGGTGTAGTAGTCGGTGATGAACATCAACAACGCCGTCACCGCGAGGCCGACGAGCGTGCAGAGATAGACCCCGAGGCCGGTGAAGGCCGCGCCCGCCGACGGCGTGAAGGTCGTGGTGAAGCCCAGCGTGACCCAGGTGAGCGGGATCAACGCCACCGCCGAGATCGCGGCGGTGCCCCAAAAGCCCTTGTAGAGGGCACCCATGATGTCGTTGTTGGGGCCGAGCTTGACCAGGAACGTGCCGACGATCGACGCGACCAGGCAGACGGCGCCGACGATCAGCGGATAGAGCATCAACGTCGCCTGCGCCGCGCCCTCGAAGAAGATCGCGCCCAACAGCATCGTCGCGACGACGGTGACGGCGTAGGTCTCGAACAGGTCCGCCGCCATGCCGGCGCAGTCGCCGACGTTGTCGCCCACGTTGTCGGCGATCACCGCCGGATTGCGGGGGTCGTCCTCGGGGATGCCGGCCTCGATCTTGCCGACGAGGTCGGCGCCGACGTCGGCGCCCTTGGTGAAGATGCCGCCGCCGAGCCGCGCGAAGATCGAGATCAGCGACGCGCCGAAGGAGAGCCCGACCAGGGCCTCGACGATGGCGCGCACCTCGAGGCCGGCCACGAGCAGGATGCCGTAATAGCCGGCGACGCCCAGGAGGCCGAGGCCAACCACCAACAGCCCGGTGATGGCGCCCGCCTTGAAGGAGACGTCGAGGCCGGCGGCGAGCCCCTGGCGCGCCGCCTCGGCGGTGCGGACGTTGGCCTGCACCGAGACCAGCATGCCGATATAGCCGGCGACGCCGGAGAGCACCGCACCGATGAGGTAGCCGATGCCGACCGGCACGCTCAAGAAGACGGCGAGCAGGACGAAGATGACGGCGCCGACGCCGGCGATCGTCATGTACTGTCGGTTGAGGTAGGCCCGCGCGCCCTCCTGGATGGCGCCGGCGATCTGCTGCATCCGGTCGGTGCCGGCGGGGAGCGCCAAAACCGCCGCGCGCGTGCGGACCCCGTAGCCGAGGCCGGCCGCGCCGCAGACCATGGCGAGAACGAACAAGCCCCACTCGACACCGGTCATGTCCGACCCCCAGCTTCGTGTTGTTGTCGAGGCGGCCGAGCGCCGTGGGCGCTTGCGCGTGCCGTTCTGCGGACCCGGTTCCTCATTGCGCTCGTGTGTTAACCACGCCCTCGGGATGCTGTCCACGGCCCAATCAGCCATTTGGGCGCACGCCGCGACCGGCGCGTGTTGCGCCGGCGGCGCGGCGGTGCGAAGAGCCCGGCCGGGGCGGCCGCCGAGCGCGGGACCGCCGGTCCTCACGAGGAGAACGCGGTGATCCGTCCCCTCTACGATTGGACGATGGCGCAGGCCGAGAAGCCCTACGCCAGCCGGTTTCTCGCCTTCATCTCGTTCCTCGAAAGCTCGGTCTTTCCGATCCCGCCCGACGTGTTGTTGATCCCGATGGTGCTCGGGGCCCGCGCGCGCGCCTGGTACTATGCGACCTTGTGCACCGTCGCCTCGATCGTCGGCGGTCTCGCCGGCTATCTCATCGGGGCCTATCTGTTCGAATTGGTCGGCCAGCCGATCCTCGAATTCTACGACTATGTCGAGCAGTTCAACGACTTCGAGCGCATCTACCAGCGATGGGGCCTTTGGATCGTTTTCCTCGCCGGCTTCACGCCGTTTCCCTACAAGGTCATCACCATCGCCTCCGGCGTCGCCGGCCTCGACCTCGCCACCTTCATGATCGCCTCCGCCGTCGCCCGCGGCGGCCGGTTCTTTTTGGTGGCCGGCCTGTTGTGGCAGTTCGGCCCGCCGATCCGCGGCTTCATCGAGCGCAATCTGGGCTGGCTGACGGTGTTGTTCTTCATGTTGTTGTTCGGCGGTTTCCTGGCGGTGCGGTACCTTTGACGCGATGAATCTCGACCGGGTGGTCCTCGCGGGCCTGTCGGCGGCCTCGCTCGTCGCCCTCGCCCTCGCCTTCTGGGTCCAGTACGGGCTCGGCTACCCGCCCTGCAGCCTGTGCCTGCAGGCGCGCCTGCCGCACTACGCGCTCCTCCTCGCCGGCGGGCTCGCCCTCGCGTTCGCCCGCCCGCGCGCCGGCCTGGCGGTGGCTTTGGTGGCGCTCTTCGCCGCCTTCGTGGTCTCGCTCGTCCATGTCGGCGTCGAGGGCGGCTGGGTGGCGCTGCCGGGCGGCTGCGTCGCCGAGCCGGCGGGCGCGGGGCTCGACGACCTGCGCGCCGCGCTGATGGCGCAGACCCGGCCGAGCTGCGACCAGCCGGGGCCCGCGTTCGGTGGACTGTCGATGGCGACCTGGCACGCGCTGGTCGCGATGGCGCTCGCCCTCGCGACCGCGACCGCCCTCAGCCGCCCCGATCGCGGAACGTGACGGCGCCGGTGTAGACACGGACCGCGGCGGTGACGGCCGAGAGCGCGGCGAAGCCGTAGGCGAGCGCGACGAAGGCGCCCGGAAAGGCGCACATCCCCAACAGCACGGCCGCCGTCTCCGTGCCCTCCGCGAGCCCGCCCAGGTAGTAGAGCGACTTGCGGCCGCGTCGCTCCGTCGACACGCCGCGCTTCGCGGCGAAGACGGCGTAGGCGAGAAAGGTGCTGGCGGTGGCGACGAAGGTGAACAGCAGCACCGCCGCGGCGAGCGCGTTGGCAGCCGGATCGGCCACGGCGAAGCCGAGCGGGATCGCGGCGTAGACCAGAAAATCGAGCGTGATGTCGAGAAAGCCGCCGCGATCCGTCGCCCCCGCGACGCGCGCCACCGCGCCGTCGAGGCCGTCGAGCAGCCGGTTGAGGGCGAAAAGCGCGAGCCCCCAGCCGAACGCGCCGAGCGCGACGGCGGCGGCGGCGGCGACACCGGCGACGAAGCCGGTCCAGGTGAGTGCCTCCGCCTCGACGCCCCAGCGGGAAAGCGCGAGGGCGGCGCGGCCGAGCGGCGGGTCGATGCGCCGGCGCATCCAGGCGTCCAGCAACGCTCACGCCCCGCCGCGCAGAAAGACGCCGTCGAACTGAAGCTGGCGGCGGGCCTTGCCGTCGAAATAGCCGGGCAGCACCAGCGCGAGGTGAAAGCCCAGGCTCTCCAGCCGCGTGCAGGTCTCGAGATAACCGCGCTCGCCGTCGTAGAGCCGGGTCAGGGCCAGCTCCAGCTGGATGCCCACGAGCCGCGCCCATAGCGGCCCCACACCGTCGAGCACGGCGTCCTCGCCGCCCTGCACGTCGATCTTCAAGAACAGCCGCTCGCCGGCGGCGCGCGGCGTCACCAGCGCGTCCAGGCGACGGACGTCGACCTCGAGCGTCTCGGCGACCGCCGAGCTCGGCGACAGCTGCCGCAGCCGTTCCGTCTGCGGTCTGAGCGAGCTCATGTCGCTTTCGCGCGAGCGCTCGAGCTCGCCGATGCCGGCCGCGGCGCCCACCGCGACGGCGGGCGCCACCCCCCACGCGTGATCGTCCGCCGCCGCCGCCTGGAGGACGGCGTGGGCCGCGGGCAACGGCTCGAAGGAGAGGATGTCGCCGCCCCAGCCGGCGGCACGCAAGCGGTGGGCGTACTGGCCGACATTGGCACCGACGTCGAGGACACGGTCGACCGCCGCACCTTCGAGCGCGAGCACGAGCTGGCGGTCGAGATCCTTGGGCTTTTCGCTCACCGGCGCCCCTCAGCCGTGGTCGCCGTCGGCGGGTGCGAACACTTCGCGCGTCGCTGCCACCCCGCGCAAATCGTGACGGCCGACCGGGCGCACGGCGTGACCGCAGGCGCGGGCGACGTCGGCCGACATGACGAAGGGCTCGCCGAGGTCCCGGCTCAGCTGTTGCAGCCGTGCGGCGACGTTGACCGCGGCGCCGATGACGGTGAAGTCGAGCCGCCGCGTGGTGCCGATATTGCCGTAGCTCACTTCGCCGTGGTGGAGGCCGAACCCGCAGGCGATCGGCGCCTCGCCGGCGCGTTCGAGCTCGGCGTTGACCAAGACGAGTTCGCGAAAGCCGGCCGCGGCGGCGCTGACGGCGCGCGCCGCGGCGTCGGCGAGGTCCCCCTCGACCGGAAAGACGGTGAGCATGGCGTCGCCCATGAACTTCAAGATCTCCCCGTCGAGCGCTTCGACGGGTTCGCCGAACACGTCGAAGAAGCGGTTGAGTCGGTTGATGACGGCGTCCTGGGGGTACTCCTCGACGAAGCGGGTGAAGCCGCGCATGTCCAAATAGCCGACGACGGCGTCGATGCGCTCGATGTCGCCGCGGTGGATGCTGCCGTCGAGCACCCGCGCCCCGGCGCGGCGACCGAGATAGGTCTCGGCGATGTTGCGGCCGGTCCGCCTGAGGATGCGGATCTCCGCGGCGGTCGCCAACAGCGGGCGGACACGGTCGATGGCCATGAGCTCGTCGGTGGTCCAGCCGCCGGGGCGGCGCGTGCTCCAGCTCGAGGCGATGCGCTGATCGTTCGAGAAGACCAGCGGCCAGGCGACGTAGTCGGTGTAACCCTCGCGACGCAGGTCGGCGTAGATGGGGTGGGCGTCGGGCTCGCCGCGGGCGATGTCGAGGCGCTGCCGGAGCCCCTCGGCGCCCTCGAACAGGGCGCGCACCGGGCTCGCGAGATAGGCGCGGTCGGTCAGCACCCGCGGCCCCACCCGCGCCAGCTCGGCGCGGGCGAAGCCCGGTTCCCAGAGAAACCGCACGGCGCGGAACTGCGGGTGCAGGGCGCGACTGTGGAGGGTCGCCCGCTCCAGCGGCAGGCCGCCCTCGCGCAGGGTGCGGCAGACCCCGGCGAAGACGTCCTCGAGAAAGCGCGCACGGCCGCCCTCGTCCAACAGCCAGGCGCGGGCGGCGTCGGCGGCGTCGGCGGGTCTCACACGTCGGCGCCGACGTCGAGCTGGGCGCGCGCGGCGGTCAGCGCCTGGGTGGTGTGGTGCAGCCGAGCGGCGAGCTCGGCCATGATCTCGATGCCCACCTGGGGGAATTGGGTGACGAGGTGGAAGAAGCCGTCCTTGGAGACCTTGAGGGTGACGAGATCGCTCAGCGCGCGCACGGTGGCGGTGCGGGGAATGTCGCACAGGATGGCGATCTCGCCCACGATGTCGTTGCGGCCCACCCGCGCGACCTCGACCATGCCGCCGTCGCTGCCGACCTCGATCGCCGCTTCACCCTCGAGGATGATGAAGGCGGCGTCGGCGACGTCGCCCTCGGCGAACAGCGCATCGCCACCCATGAAGGTGAGCCGCTCGCTGGTGAACGCCAACAGCTTGAGCTTGGTGGGCTCGACCTTGCTGAACAGCGGGATGTTCTTGAGCACCTGGGCGTCGTCGTTGAGGCTCATGACCGCTCTCCTACGCCTCACGCGCCGGCGGCGACGGTGGCGAAGTCGCCCTTGCGGGCACTCACCTCGCCGGGCGTGCCCGCGGCCGTGACCTGGCCGCCCTCGAACACCAGCACCCGATCGAACACGTCGGCCCATTCCGGGCGCGTGTGCACCCATAATACCGTGCGGCCCCGCGACGCCTCGAGCAAGCGGTCGCGCAGTCGCTCCTGCTCGGCCCGCTCGAAGACGGCGAGCGCATCGTCCAACAAGAGCCAGTCCGGACGCCGTACCAGAGCGCGGCCGAGCGCGAGCTTCTGGCGCTGCTGCAGGCCGAGGCGGATGCCACCGAGGCCGGCCTCGCTGTCGAGCCCGGCCTGGACGATCAGCCGACGCAGCCCGAGCTCGTCGATGACGCCGGCGATCTCTTCCAGCACGATGCGCTCGGCGTTGGCCTGATCGAGCGCGATGCGGCCGAACAGGATGTTGTCCTGCAGCGACGCCCCGCGGTTGAACAGCTCGGGTTCGAAAAAGGCGATGCGGGCACGATCGATCTCGCTCATGCGCTCGCGCAGACGGTGGCGGGCCTGCACCATCCGCTCCTGCAGGGCCTCGTCGACGAGGCCGAGGCGGTGGCGGGCCGGGATCAGCTGCATGGTCAGCGCCAACAGCCGCTCGGCGTCGGGCCCGTCGGCCAGCCGCGCGGCGTCGTCGGCGTCGATGCGGCCGATGAGCTCGCGGTACTCCGGCAGGTCGTCGGCGCCGATGAAGCTGAAGCGGCGGAAATACTCGTGGTCGGCGGGCAGATCGGCGAACAGCTCGACCATCGTCGCCGCCAGCTCCCAGCCGATGCGGCGAAGCTCGGCGTCGAGACCGAGCTCGGCCAGCACCTTGCGGACGAGCGGGTTGGCGGCGAGCCGTTCCATCGCCCAGGCCGGATCCAAGGGCGCCCCAAACAACAGGTTCTCGGCGACGGTGGCGTTCTGGTTGTAGCGGGCGGGGTCGAACGGGTCGACCAGGCGCGCGAGACGGGCGTCGGCGGCGAGGCGCTCCGCGAGCCGGTGGCGCGCCGCCATGATCCGCTTGACGACCGCCGGCGCGCGTTCGGGCTGCACCCGCCCTCGCAAGCCCAGGACGTAGACGTCACGCGACAGCTCTACCAGCTCAAGCACTTCGAAGAGCCGGTCGTCCAACGCTTCGGCGTCGTTGACCCCGATCTCGGCGTAGTCGACCCAGTCGCCCGCGCCGTCGTGAGGCGAGTTGGCGCTGGCCTTGGCCTCGGCGTAGTCGCGCGGACCGCGGCCACCCTCCCCGGCAGCGCGCGGATGGTGCTTGAGGCCGTAGACCAGGTTGTCGCGTAGGCTGCCGGCGAAGACGTGCGCCGGGTTGCCGACATAGGCGAAGCGTCGCCCGGTCACGCTCTCCGGCAGCTTGGTGATGTCGCGGTCGTTGATGGTGAGCGATCCCGACTGCACCGGTGCGAGGCCCACCATCGCGCGCAACAGCTCGCTCTGCCCACCGGCGTGGCCGCCCAAGAGCGCCACGTGCGCCGGCAGGTCCAAGGCGAAGCGCGCGCCCTCGAGGCCACCCTCGGCGTCGTCCTCGCCGGCGTGCAGAGCGCTGGCGGCGAGCCGACCGGTGAGCTCGAGGTCCGCCGGCGGCGGCGCCTCTTGAGCTTCGCGCGGGCGCAGCGCCGGCGGGTCGAACTGGTTGACCACCTGGTCGTACTTGATCTGGCTGTCCCACATCATCTGGTAATAGGTCAGCAGCTCCTTCCACGGGCTCGTCAGCTTCTCGTGCGCCGCGACGATGGCGAGGATGGCGCCGATGGTCAGCTGACCCTGCAGCACCAGGTAACCGCCGATCGAATAGAACAGGAAAGGAGCCAGCTGCGACAAGAAATTGTTGAGAAATTTGATAAAGAATTTTTTGCGATAGATGTTCAAGCGGATGAAGAACAGGCGGCCGAGCTCGTCCGCGAAGCGGGCGCGCTCGTAGGCGGACGCGTCGTTGGCGCGGATGTCGTCGACGCCGGACGCGCTCTCGCCGATGCGCTCGGCGAGGACGCGAACCTGCCGCACCCGGCGCCTGCCGAGCTCGTTCACCTGGCGTTGCAGCGGCGGGATGACGCCGATCTGGACGGGATAGAGCACGACCGCCGCGAGCCCCATGAAGGGGTTCTGCACGAACATGAAGGCGAGGATGGTGAGCAGCATGCCACCCTGGTAGGCCGGCACCGCGTAGGCGTCGCCGATGAAGCCGCCCAAGGGCTCGACCTCGGCGTTGACCATCTGGACCAGCTGGCCCTGGCTCACGACCCGGAAGTGCGACGGCGGAAAGCGCAGGATGCGGTGGTAGAGCTCGTAGCGCAGCCGTCGGAGCATGCGCTCGCCGACCACACCTTTGTAGACGTTGATGACGTATTTGAAAACGCCGTTGACGATCACCAGGGCCAGGAAGACCAAGCAGAGCGCCAATAGGTAGTCGAGGCGGGCGAGCTCGATCCCGAAGAACGCGCGCGGGCCCGGTGGCCCGCCCAGCGCGTCGTCGATGATGCGTTTGGGCAGCTCCACCCAGAGGTAGAAGAACGGCAGCGAGGTCAAGGTCAGCGCCAGGATGGCGAGCTGCTGGGGCCAGCTGTAGGCGCGGACGAAGCCGAAGATGGACCGCTGCATGGCGGCGCGGCGGGCAGACGGTCAGGCGGCGGCGGACGGGTTGTAGGGCGTGCCCTCGCGGCGCACGGTGTCGGCCTCGGGATGGTCGACGGCGAGATAGCGCCGCCCACAATACTTGCAGATCACCTCGCCCTTCTCCCCGAGCGTCATATACTCGATAGGGTGGCCGAGCGCGCCGCCGCCGCCGTCGCAGGCGACGTGGTCGTGGGGGGTGATGACGACCTCGCGGTCGTCCACCAGATAAAAGGTTTCGTCGGCGGCCCTTCGGTCGGCCATGGGGATCGTCTCCTGATGCGCCGCCCCACCCTAGCCCATGGCGGTCCGTGCACAAACGATCCTGCGGATCGTCGTTCGTCCGCAAACGCGAGGATGTGATGCCCATCACCGACGCCCCCAACGCCCTCGAGCTGCGCGGGCTGGCGAAGACCTACGCCGCAGGCCGCGGCCAACCCGCCAAGGCGGCGCTCGCGGGCGTCGACCTGACGGTCCCGCGCGGCCGCGTATTCGGGCTGTTGGGCCCCAACGGGGCGGGCAAGTCGACGCTGATCAACATCCTCGCCGGGCTGGTGACCAAGAGCGCGGGTGCCGTCCGCATCTGCGGGGTCGACCCCGACCGCCACCCGCGCCGGGCGCGACGCGCCATCGGGGTCGTGCCGCAGGAGCTCAACCTCGACGCCTTCTTCACCCCGCGCGAGGCGCTAGAATTCCAGGCCGGCCTCTACGGCGTGCCGAAGGCCACGCGCCGCACCGCCGAGATCCTCGACAAGGTCGGACTCGCCGACAAGGCCGACGCCTACGCCCGCTCGCTCTCGGGCGGCATGCGTCGGCGCATGCTGGTGGCCAAGGCGCTCGTGCACAGCCCGGAGGTCGTCATCCTCGACGAGCCGACCGCCGGGGTCGACGTCGAGCTCCGCCGCCAGCTCTGGGCCTACGCCCGCGAGCTCAACGCCCAAGGGGTGACCATCGTGCTCACCACGCACTACCTCGAAGAGGCGGAAGCGCTGTGCGATCGCATCGCGATCATCAACCACGGCCGGGTGGTGGTCGAGGACGACAAGGAGGCGCTGGTCCACCGCCTCGACGACAAGACGCTCACGGTCACGCTCACCCACCCCTTGGACACGGTGCCCCCCGCCCTCGCCCCGCACGGCGCCGCCCTGGACGACGCCGGCCGGCTGGTCGTGCACTACAAGCCGAGCCGGGCCCGGATCGACCGTGTGCTGGACGCGATCCGCGCCGAGGGGTTGGAGATCGTCGATCTGAAGACCACCGAGTCCGATCTGGAGGAGGTGTTCGTCCAGCTCACCGGGGCGGCGGCCTGAACCGGCGCGCCGAAAAGCCTTTGGCGCACCGCCGGCGGTGCGCTATAGCTCCGCGTTGCAGCGCCCGTAGCTCAGGGGATAGAGCGTTGGTCTCCGGAACCAAAGGTCGGAGGTTCGAATCCTCCCGGGCGCACCATTCCGGCGCGCGCACCGGCGTCCCCCTTTACGCCCCACCGCGATCGGCTTAACCACGACGCGTCGAGCGTCATCAACGGGCGAATGTCGTGGGTCGCGCCGTCCTGTTCGTTGTGTACCTCGCCGTCGCCGCCCTCACCCTCGCCCCGCACCCGGCCCTCGCCCAAGCTCCGGACGGCGAGCGGATCACCGTCACGCTGCCCGCCGGGCTCGACGCCGAGACCCGCGCCGAGGTGATGGCGGCGCTGGGCGAGGCCGGTGCCGTCGCCGCGGCGCCGCGGCCCGCACCCCCGCTCGACTGGCAGCAGCGCTACGCCGAACGGCTCGATTCCGCCGTCGCCGGCCTGGGACCGCTGGGCAGCCGTTTGGCCGGCTGGTGGCAGCGCGCGGGTGGGCTCGTCGGCTTCACGCTCATTTTGCTGTGCCTCGCGGCCGGGCTGGCGGCGGCGGCGGTGATCACCCGGGTGCCGACCAGCGACGCCGCCGCCAGCGGGCGGGCATTGCCGGGGTTTCGGCTGCGGCTGCGGGGCGCCTCCCTGGTGCTCGCGCGCGACGCCGGGGCGATCGTCGCCTTCCTCTTGGTCAGCTTCGCGTTGGCGCTGGTGGTGCTGCCGGTATCGCCGCCGGCGGCGCGGATGAGCTTCGCCGGCTTCGCCAACCACCTCTTCTTTTCGCTGGCGCTGATCGCCGTTGCGCACATTATCGCCAACCCCGCGAGCCCGGCCGCCCGCCTCGCGCCGCTCGGCGACGACGAGGCCCGTCGGGTGTGGCGCGCGACGCTGGCGGCGCTGGTCGTGCTGGCCCCGCTCTCCTGCTTTCGCGCCCTGGTCGTCCACGTGGCCGCACGCGAGACCGACGCCGCCCTCACCGTCGTCGCCATCGAGCTGGCGGCGACCTTGGTGCGGGTCTGGCTGTTCTGGACGCTGCGCGCGCCCGTGCGCGGGCTCATCGAGCACAGTTTCGGGGCCGGCCGGGGTAGGGCGCAGCCGGCCTTCGTCGGCTGGTTCGCGCGCTCCTGGCACGGCCTGTACATCGCGCTCGCGCTGACGCATCTCGTGGTCGTCGTGCTCGCGCGGTTGGAGGGTCTCGACCTCGGCTCCGCCGCCGGTTACGCCTTCGCCGGGCTGGTCCTGCTGCCGTTCGTGCTGGGCGGCGTCGCGGCCTGGTTCGACGACCGTCCCGCGGCCGAGGCCGGCGCCGGGGCGGGGCTCGCCGGCGGCGCCAAGGCGCTCGTGCAAGGCGCGGTGGCCGTCACCGGCGTCATCTTCATCCTGCGCGCCTGGGGCATCGATCCCTTCTCCGGCACGGAGGGCGGGCTCGAGGACCACCTCGCCGCCGCGGTCCTGCAGGCCGGCGCCGCCCTCGTCGTCGGCTGGGCGGTCTGGTGCGGCGTCAAGATCGTGTTGGATCGCTACGCCCCCGAAGCCGGCGAGGCCGAGCTCGAGGAGGAGGGCTTCGGCAAGACCGGCTCGCGCATCGACACGCTGTTGCCGCTGATCCGCAGCACCGCGTTGGTGGTCATCGCCACCATCTCGCTCCTGACCGCGCTCGGCGCCTTGGGCGCCAACATCACCGCGCTCTTGGCCGGCGCCGGCGTGGCCGGCCTGGCGCTGGGCTTCGGCGCGCAAACCCTGGTCAAGGACGTCATCACCGGGGTCTTCTACCTGATCGAGGACGCCTTTCGCGTCGGCGAGTACCTCGTCACCGCCGAGGGCAAGGGCGTGGTGGAGAAGATCTCGCTGCGGTCGGTGCGCCTGCGCCACCACCGCGGTCCGGTCTACACCATCCCGTTCGGCGCGATGGGCACGGTCCAGAACCACAGCCGCGACTGGGTCAAGGTCAAGCTGTTGATCCGCGTGCCGTTCGAGACCGACATCGAAAAGGTCAGAAAGCTGATCAAGAAGGTCGGCATCGCGATGCAGGAGGAACCCGAGCTCGGCGAGCACATCATCCAGCCGGTGAAGTCGCAAGGCGTGCTGGAGGTCGACGACTCGGCGATGATCATCGGCGTCAAGTTCATCTGCAAGCCGGGCGAGCAGTTCGTCATCCGGCGCGAGGCCTACGCCCGGATCCAGAAGGCCTTCGCCGAGAACGATATCGAGTTCGCGCCCAAACGCGTCATCGTCGAAAGCGACACGGCGGAGCTCGCTCGGGCCCGCGCCGGCGCCGCCGCGAGCGCGGTCGCCCAAACGGCCGACGCCGACGCCGTTCCCTGAGGGCGGGGTTCGCCGACCCCTCGCCCATCCTCCCTACCGGATCGCGCCCGGTTTCGGCGCCGGCCGCGCCTTGGGCCTGCCGGCGGGCGTGGCGCCCGGCCGGTCGATCGAGCCCCGGACACCGGCGCGTCCGGCGCGGGACGCTGGGCGCAAACGCCGGGGCTTCGCGCGCGAGTGGGGGAACGCGGGCGCGAGCTCGGGCCTGATCGACCGACAGGAACGACTCGTGAGAGGTTGAATGCGTCGATACACGGCGGTCGTGATCGTGGGCTTGACGGGCCTCGCCGCCCGCTCGACGCCGCCCACCTTCGGCGAGCGGCTCGAGTCCGAGGTGCCACGGTTCGCCAACTGGGCGAATCCTGGAACCGGGGCGCCGAACTCGTCGAGCGCGGCGAGCGCATGATCGACGAGGGCGAGCGGCTGATCAGCCGCGGCGAGCAGCGGGTGTCCGAGGGTCGCGACATGGTCCGCCGCGGCGAGCGGCTGATGCGCCAGAGCGAGCGTGAGTACCGCAACCTGCCGTCGGACGGCGCCGACGGGTAGCTCGATCGCCTGCAAGCGGCTAGAAGCGCGGCGACAAGGGAAAAACGCGACGAAGCCTGCGGGGGAGGCGCCGCCAGCATGGACGAAGATCTCGACCAACGGCGCGAGGAGCTGTTCTCCGCACTCGCCTTCCAGCTGCAGGAGCGGCTGAACACCGACGACGCCGCCCGCGCCGAGCGTTTCGTGCGGCTCTACTACGCCGGCGCCGCCAACACCGATCTGCTCGCGCGCGACCCCCTCACACTCTACGCTTCCGCCCTCGACCATTTCCGTCTCGCCCGCGAGCGTACCCCCGGCCAGCACCGGCTCAGGGTCTACAACCCCGATCTCGAGCGCGACGGTTGGTACTCGACCCACACCGTCGTCACCGTCGTCACCGACGACATGCCGTTCCTCGTCGACAGCATCACGGCGGCGTTCGCCCGGCGCGGCCTCGCCATCCATATGCTGGTCCATCCCATCTTGATGGTCGAGCGCGACGCGAACGGCCGCCTGATCGACTTCACGGACGCGGGCGAAGGTCCGCAGGAGAGCTTCATGCGCTTCGAGGTCGACCAGCTCGGCGACGACGCGCAGCTCTTCGAGCTCGCCGACGACCTCGACGACGTGCTCGCCGACGTTCGTGCCGCCGTCGAGGACTGGCGCGCGATGCTCGACGCGGTCGCCGACGCCCGCGCCGAACTCGCGCCGGCGCGCGATCTCGTCGACGACGAGGTCGGCGACGAGATCCTGGCCTTCCTCGACTGGCTGGCGAAGGGTCACTTCACCTTCCTGGGCTACGGCCGCTACGCCCTGGTGCGGTGCGACGACGGCCTACACCTCGAGCGCGAACGCGACCACACGCGGGGCATCCTCAAGCACCTGCAGCGCACCACGGCGCAGACCTTCTCCAAGCTCCCGGCGGAGACCCGCGAACGCGCCGCCGATCCGCGCGAGCCGTTGATCCTCACCAAGGCCAACACGCGCTCGACGGTCCACCGCAACGCTTATCTCGATTACGTCGGGGTCAAGCGCTACGGCGCGGACGGCACCGTCGTCGGCGAGCACCGCTTTTTGGGCCTGTTCACGGCCGGCGCCTACAACCGCACGCCGCGCGAGATCCCGCTCCTGCGCCGCAAGATCCACCGGCTGATCGAGCGTTCCGGCGTGCGGCCGGGCTCGCACGACGGCAAGGCGCTGTTGAACGTCCTGGAGACCTACCCCCGCGACGAGCTGTTCCAGGCCGACGAGGAGACGTTGGCGCGCTTCGCGCTCGACATCCTGCACCTGCGCGACCGCCAGCGGCTGCGTCTGTTCATCCGCCACGACCCGTTCGCGCGCTTCGCCTCGTGTCTGGTGTTCCTGCCGCGCGAGCGTCACACCACCGAGATCCGCCACCGCTTCGAGCGGACCTTGAAGGAGGCGCTCGGCGGCACGGACGTCCAGTTCGAGACCCGCCTCGGCGAGGACGTCCTCGCCCGCATCCTGTTCATCATCCGGGTGCCGCCCGAGCGCGGCACGCGGGAGGTCGACGTCGACGCGCTCGAACAGCAGCTGCGCGAGCAGTCGCGCAGCTGGACCGATCGCCTGTTGAGCGCGCTCGTCGAGGCTGAGGGCGAGGCCGAGGGCCACCGTCGCTTTCAGCTCTACGGCACGGGCATCCCCGCGGGCTATCAGGAGAGCGTCCCGCCGCGCCTCGCCGTGCCGGATCTCGACCACGTCGCGCGGCTCGCGGAGGGGGAGAGCCCCCTGCGCTTGAGCCTCTACCGGCCGATCGCGCCGGGCTCGGATCTGTTGCGCTTCAAGCTCGTCTGCGCCGACCGCAAGATCCCGCTCGCCCGCGTCCTGCCGATCCTCGCCGACATGGGGCTCACCGTCCTCGACGAGCAGCCTCACCGGATCCGCGACGTCCACGGCCGCGACTTCTGGCTCCACGACTTCGGCATGGCGGTGTCGAGCGGCGCGGACGTCGACGTCGAGCAGACGCGCGAGCGCTTCCACGACGCCTTCGCGCGCATCTGGGCGGGCGAGTTCGAGGACGACGGCTTCAACCGCCTCGTCCTTCTCGCCGGGCTCGACGTCCGGGCGGTGCAGATCCTGCGCGCCTATTGCCGCTACATGCTGCAGATCAAGATCCCGTTCAGCCAGTCCTATATCGAGGACACGCTCGCCAAGCACCCCGAGATCGCCCGGGCGCTGGCCGAGTATTTCGAGGCGCGCTTCGATCCCGATTTCGCGGACGAGCGCGACGCCGCCGTCGAGGCCGACACGACGCGGATCAACGAGCTGCTCGAAGACGTCGCGGTCCGCGACGAGGACATCATCATCCGCGCCTACCGCGAGGTCATGGCGGCGAGCCTCAGGACCAACGCCTATCAGCCGGACGCCCGCGGCCGCGCCAAGCCCTACCTCGCGATCAAGGTCGATCCGGCGCGCATCCGGTTGATGCCGGAGCCGCGCCCGGCCTTCGAGATCTTCGTCCATTCGGTGCGGTTCGAGGGCGTCCACCTGCGCGGCGGCAAGGTCGCCCGCGGCGGCATCCGCTGGTCGGATCGCCGCGAGGACTTCCGCACCGAGATCCTCGGCCTGATGAAGGCGCAGCAGGTCAAGAACAGCATCATCGTGCCGGTGGGTGCGAAGGGCGGCTTCGTCTTGAAGCGGGCGCCGACCGGCGGCGGACGGGAGGCCCTGCAGCGCGAGGGCGTCGCCTGCTACGAGATGTTTCTCTCGGGGCTGTTGGACCTCACCGACAACCGCAAGGCCGAGCTCGTCGAGCCGCCCGCCCGGGTGGTGCGCTGGGACGACGACGACCCCTATCTGGTGGTCGCCGCCGACAAGGGGACCGCGACCTTCTCCGACGTCGCCAACGCGGTCGCGCGATCCTACGATTTCTGGCTCGACGACGCCTTCGCCTCCGGCGGTTCCGCCGGCTACGACCACAAGAAGATGGGGATCACCGCCAAGGGGGCGTGGGTATCGGTCAAGCGCCATTTCCGCGAGCTCGGCCGCGACTGCCAACGCCAGCCCTTCACCTGCGTCGGCGTGGGCGACATGTCCGGCGACGTCTTCGGCAACGGCATGCTGCTGTCGCGCCAGACGCGTCTGGTCGCGGCCTTCGACCACCGCCACATCTTCGTCGACCCGACCCCCGACGCCGAGACGAGCTACACCGAGCGCGCGCGGCTGTTCGCGCTGACGCGCTCGAGCTGGGACGACTACGACCGCGCCAGGATCAGCCGCGGCGGCGGCATCTGGCCACGCTCGGCCAAGACCATCCAGCTCTCCGCCGACGCCAAGCGGGCGCTCGGGGTCCACGCCAACACCCTGGCGCCCAACGAGATCATCAAGGCGATCTTGAAGGCACCGGTCGACCTGCTCTGGAACGGCGGCATTGGCACCTACGTCAAGGCTTCCACCGAGCGCCACGCCGAAGCCGAAGACCGCGCCAACGACGCCGTCCGCGTCGACGCCACCGATCTGGGGTGCAAGATCGTCGGCGAGGGCGGCAATCTCGGCTTCACCCAGCGCGCCCGCATCGAGTTCGCCGCCGGCGGCGGACGCATCAACACCGACTCGATCGACAACTCCGCCGGCGTCGACTGCTCGGACCACGAGGTCAACATCAAGATCCTGTTGGGACGCTCGGTGCGTGCCGGCGATCTGACGCTGAAGCACCGCGACCAACTCCTCGCCGAGATGACCGACGAGGTCGCCGAGCTGTGCCTGCGCGACAACGTGCTGCAGAACTTCGCGCTCTCGATCGCGCAGGCGATGCCGCCGGACTACCTCGATGCCCAGGCCTCGCTGATGCACCGGCTCGAGAGCGAGGGCGCGCTCGACCGGCCGCTCGTCCTGCTGCCGAGCGAGGACGAGCTGGTCGAGCGCCGCCAGGCCGGCAAAGGACTGACGCGGCCGGAGATGGCGGTGCTGCTCGCGGTCGCCAAGAACCGCATCTACGCCCAGATTTTGGCGAGCGACGTCGTCGACGAGGGCTATCTCGACACCGACCTGCAGAAGTACTTCCCGCGCCCGCTGCGCCGCCGCTTCGCCGACGGCATCCGGGCCCACGGCCTGCGGCGCGAGATCGTCGCCACCTGGCTCACCAACTCGATGATCAACCGCGGGCTCGATGTCTTCGTCGACCAGCTGATGGAAAGCACCGGCCGCGACGTCGCCGCCATCGCGCGCGCCTACGTCATCACCCGCGACGCCTTCGCGCTGGTACCGTTGTGGAGGGCGCTCGAGGAGCTGCAGCCCGGTCGGGCGCGCGAGCAGATCGACTTCTTGCAGAGGACGCGGCGCGCGACCCTCGACGGTACCGCCTGGTTCCTCGCCCATCTGCCCGCGCGCATCTCGATGGCCGATGCCGTCGTCCGCTTCCGCGACGGCATCGACGAAGTCGTCGGCGTGCTGCCGGAGACGCTCACCGGCGAGGCCGCCGAGCATCTCCAGCGCGAACTCGACAGCTTCGCCGAGGCCGGGCTCGACGCCGAGCCCGCCCACCGCCTGGCGGCGCTGCCCTACTTCATGGCGGCCTGCGACGTGGTCGAGGTCGCCGCCGAGGCCGAGGCCTCGATCCGCGGTGCCGCCGCCACCTACTTCGCCCTCGACGCGGCGCTGTCGCTCGGGCGGGTGCGCCGCTGGCTCGAGACGGTCGCGATCCGCAACCGCTGGGACCGCCTCGCCGCCGCCGGTCTCGCCGACGACCTCTACCGCGAACTGCGCCGGCTCTCGCTCATCGTTCTCGCCGAACCCGGCGACGACACTCCCGCCGCGCGCGTCGAGCGCTGGGTCGCCGCGCACGAGCGGGTCGTGGCGCGCCTGGAGCGGCTGTTCGCGGACGTCGACAGCGCGGCGGTCGTCGACCTCTCGATGGTCGCCGTCGCCATCCGGGCGCTCGGGGATCTCGGCAAACGGTGACCGCTCTCGGCCTCTACGCCGCCGTCGGCCGCGCCGCGACGCCGCTGCTGCGCCGCCACCTCCGCCGCCGCGCCCGCGCCGGCAAGGAGGACCCCGAGCGGGTGGGCGAGCGTTTCGGGGTCGACAGCCGGGCGCGACCGCCCGGACCGCTGGTCTGGGTCCACGCCGCCAGCCTGGGCGAGAGCCTGTCGGTGCTGCCGCTGATCGAGCGCCTGGTCGCGGGATCGCCGCCGCTCGGGGTGGTCTTGACCACCGTCACCCGCAGCAGCGCCGAGCTGATGACGGCGCGGCTGCCGGCGGGCGCGCTCCACGCCTACGCCCCGCTCGACATCGCCCCGGCGCTCGGCCGCTTCGTCGCGCACTGGCGCCCGGACGCGACGGTGCTGGTGGAACAGGAGCTCTGGCCGCTGCTGTTGGCCCGCAGCCCGGCGCCGCGCCTGTTGGTGAACGCCCGGCTGTCGGCACGCAGCGCCCGCCGCTGGCGGCGCGCCGCGCCGATCGCTCGGGGCCTGCTCGCGAGGTTCGAGCACGTCCTGGCTCAGAGCGAGGCCGACGCGGCGCGGTTGCGCGGCCTGGGCGCGAGCGAGGTCGAGACGCCCGGCAACCTCAAGGACGCCGCGCCACCGCTGCCGGTCGACACCGCCGAGCTGGCGCGGTGGCGCGACGCCCTGGCGCGGCGGCGCGTCTGGATCGCCGCCAGCACGCACGCCGGTGAGGAGGCCGCGGTCGCGGCGGCGGACACGGCACTGCGCCGACGCTTTCCGGATCTCCTCACCCTGCTGGTGCCGCGCCATCCCGAGCGCGCGGACGCGATCGCGCACACCCTCGCCCGCCCCGATCTGCGCCGCCTCGGCGACGCCGGCGCGGCCGAACCCGCGACCGGCATGCTGCTCGTGGACCGCTTCGGCGCGCTGGGCCTGTTCTACCGTCTGGCCGAGGTCGCGTTCGTCGGCGGCTCGCTGATCCCGCACGGCGGGCAGAACCCGCTGGAGCCGGCGCGACTGGCCCGGCCGGTGCTGTTCGGCCCGCACATGGCGAACTTCGCCGAGGCCGCAAGAGCTTTGCGCGCCGTCGGCGCCGCGCGCGAGGTCGCGGTCGCCGAGCTCGCCGCCGCGGTCGGGGGCTGGCTCGCCGACGACGCGGGCTGGCG
>CAZCVH010000012.1:14909-23690 GCA_964502115.1 uncultured Geminicoccaceae bacterium | reverse complement strand
GCGACCACCGAGATCTACACTCTTTCCCTACACGACGCTCTTCCGATCTGCTTGCAGGCGGTCGCCGCCGCGGCGGGCGACTGGCGCGCCGCCGTGATCGGTCGCCCGCAGGCGGTCGAAGGGTCAGCCATCGACGCCTGGCTGCCCGCCGTCTTCGCGGCGCCCCCCGCCGGCTGAGCCGTCGCCGCGGCGCAGGGCTTCGAGACGGTCGAGCGGGCGTTCGAGGGCGCGCAGGCGCGGCCCCTCGAGCGAGGCGAACAGGGTCTGGGCCTCTTCCAGCTTGCGGCCGAGGCGGCCGAGTTCGTCCTTGAAGGCGCCCCACTCGCCGCGAAAACGCTGCATCTGGGCGAGCAGCTCGTCGGTGGCCTGGGCGAGGGTGAAGGTCTCCACCGCCTCGCGGATGACGCACAGCACGGCGAACAGGCTCGCTGGTGCGCACGGCACCACTTTCTTCGCCAACGCCTCGTCGACCAGTTCGGGCCGCCGCTCGAAGATGAAGCCGGCCAGCGGTTCGTTCGGGATAAAGAGCAGCACGTGGTCGACGCTGGTCTCGCCGCGGCCGTAGTCGCGCGCGGCCAGCTCCTTCACCTTGGCGCGGACGTCGTTGAGAAAAGTACGCTCGAGCCGCGTCTTCTCGTTGGGATCGCGGGCGTCGACGTAGCGGAGATAATTGTCGAGCGGGAACTTGACGTCCATGTGGACGCGGCGGCCGTGCGGCAGCTTGAAGGTGAAGTCGGGGCGGCCGCCGCCGTCGAGCGCGCGCTGGCGCTCGTAGGAGAAGCCCTCGACCAGCCCGGCCTGGCGCAGCACGTCCTCGGCGAGGCGCTCGCCCCACTGCCCGCGCTTCTGGCCGTGGCGCAGCGCCTCGCGCAGGCCCTCGGTGGTGCGGGCGAGTTCGGCGGTCGAGCGCGCCGCCTGCTCGAGTTGCGCCGAGACCTGACCGAGCCCGCGGGCGCGCTCGCGCTCGAGCCCGCTCACCAGCTGGCGCACCCGGTCGAGTTCCTGGCCGACGCGGTCGAACTCCTGGTCGATCGCCGCCTTTTTCTCGTCGAGCTGGCTCGCCTGGCGGCCGCGCTCGGCGCCGAGCCGGGCGTCGGCGAGGTCCAAGAGCCGTTCGCTGGAACGGCCGAGAGCGTCGAAGGCGAGCTCGCCGAAGGAGGCCCGCGCCCGCTCCAGCATGGCCTCGGTCGCCATCCGGTGGCGGTCCTCGCTGGCCTCGAACAGCTCGTGCGCGAGCCGGCGCACGCGCTGTTCGCGCACCGGCGCCAGCTTGAGGCCGAGCGCGAGCCCGAAGACGAGGCCCGCCGCTCCCGCGACCGCAGCGACGGTGACGGGGTCGGCCGCGCGCAGTGTCTCGAGCCAAGCCTCGATCACGCCGCCGGGCGCCCGGTCGTGGTCCTGTCACCTTGCAATTCTACCGTCCCTCGCTAAGACACGGCCGCGGTTCGCTGCGCCGGGAAAAACCGCCGCCCGACACGTCGCCGATCGGAGTGTCGCCCATGAGCACCCTGCCGAAGCGGGTCTTCACCCGCCGCCGCCTGTTGAACACCGGCGTCACCGCCGCCGTCGTCCTGCCGGGGCTGTCCGGCGCGCTCAAGGCCCAAGCGCGCGAGGTCGTTCTCTACAACTGGGACAGCTACATCGATCCCGAGATCCTGCCGGCCTTTCAGGAGGAGACCGGGATCCGGGTGCGCTACGACCTCTTCGCCTCCAACGACGAGCTCTTCGCCAAGCTGCGCGCCGGCAATCCCGGCTACGACGTGGTGTTCCCGTCGAACGACTGGGTGGCGCGGATGATCGCGGCGGACATGCTGATGCCGCTCGACCACGACCGCATCCCCAACCTCGCCAACATCATGCCGCGCTTCATGGACCCGCGCCACGATCCCGGTCGCGAGCACAGCGTGCCCTATTTCTGGGGGACGGTCGGCCTGGGCTACCGCAGCTCGGTGGTGGTCCCCACCAGCTGGGGCGCGATCTACACCGACGAGACCCACGCCGGCCGCATCGCCGTGCAGCGCGAGATCGACACGCTGCTCGCCGGCCTCAAATATCTGGGCTACTCGATCAACACCACCGACCCCGACGAGATCGAGGCGGCCGTGCAACTGCTCTTGGAGGCCAAGCCGCGCTTCAAGACCTTCGCCCCCGACACCGGTCAGGACCTGCTGCTGTCGCAGGAGGTCGATCTCGCCCTCGAATACAACGGCGACGTGCTGCAGGTGATGCAGGAGGACGACGATCTCGACTTCGTCGTGCCCGAGGAGGGAACGATCCTCTGGGAGGACGACATGGTCGTCCCGCGGGGCGCGCCCCACGTCGAGGAGGCGCACGCCTTCATCGACTTCGTCCACGACGCCGAGAACAACGCCCGCATCGCCGAGTGGGTGATGTATCCGACGCCGAACGCCGCGGCCAAGGAGTTCTTGCCGCAGGAGATCATCGACAACCCGGCGATCTTCCCGCCCGACGCCGTCCTCGACCGCTCCGAGTTCGCGCTCTACCAGGGCGAGGAGATCCAGCAGCGGCGCAACGACGCGATGACCCGCGTGCTCGCCGGCTGAGGCCGCGAGGTTGCAATCCTGGCGCGAGCAGCCCGCGGCCTTCTTCGTCTTCATCCTTCCCGCGACGCTGTGGCTGCTCGCCTTTTTCCTGATCCCGCTGGCGCTGATCTGGGTGATCAGCTTCGGCGAGCGGGTCGGGCCGGTCGACATCGCGTTCACCTGGACGCTCGCGAACTACGTCGACGCGCTCGACCCGCTCTACCTCAAGCTGTTCTGGCGGTCGTTGTGGATCGCGGCCGTCGCCACCGCCGTGGTGCTGGTGGTCGCTTTTCCCGTGGCCTTCGCCATCGCCTTCGCGCCGCCCCGCGTCAAGCCGCTGTTGCTGCTGCTGGTGGTCCTGCCGTTCTGGACCAACATGCTGATCCGGACCTACGCCATGCTCGCGCTCCTGCGCGGCAACGGCTATCTGAACTGGACGCTCGAAGGCCTGTGGGAGGCGACGCGGCTGGTGTTGACGCCGATCGGCCTGGGCTGGCTCGCGGGCGAGCGCTTCGTCCCGCTCGAGCTGCTCTACAACAACACCGCCGTCGTCTTCGGCATCGTCTACGTCTACCTGCCGTTCATGGTGTTGCCGCTCTACGCCTCGCTGGAGCGGCTCGACCGCTCGCTGCTCGAAGCCAGCCTCGATCTCGGGGCGAGCCAGCTGCGCACCTTCTTCGCCGTGGTCGTGCCGATGGCGCGCCCGGGCATCGTCTCCGGGCTCATGCTGGTGTTCATCCCCGCCATCGGGACCTTCTTGATCTCCGATCTCCTGGGCGGGCCCGCCAGCCAACTCCTCGGCAACATCGTCGAGCGGCAGTTCAAGGCCGCGAACAACTGGCCGCTCGGGGCGGCGATGTCGTTTCTGTTGCTCTACGTCGCCTTCGCGCTGCTGCTCGTGCGGGCCTGGCTCGGGGCTCGGAGTCTGCGCGATGCTTAGGCGCGGCCGCCCGCCCGGCCCGCTGGACTACAGCCGGCGCTGGTGGCTGCGCGCCTGGCTCGCGCTCACTTTCGTCTTCCTCTACGCGCCGATCGCCATCCTGGTCGTCTTCAGCTTCAACGACAGCCGGCGCAACATCGTCTGGCAGGGCTTCACCCTCGACTACTACGTCAAGGCGGCCAACAACGTCTCGTTGATCGAGGCCTTCACCAACAGCCTGGTGATCGCGGCGCTGTCCACCGTGATCTCGGTGGTCCTGGGCGGCCTCTTGGCGCTCGCGCTCCACCGCTTTCGCTTCCCCGGCCGGCCGGCGGTGGAGGCGGCCAACCAGCTGCCGATCGTCGTGCCCGAGATCTGCATGGGGGTGGCGCTCCTGGTCTTCTTCGCCGAGGTGGGCTGGCCGCACGATCTCGTCTGGCCGTTGAGCCTCTCCAACATCGTCGCCGGCCATGTCGCCTTCAGCTTTCCCTTCGTCGCGGTGGTCGTCCGGGCCCGCCTGCAGGGCTTCGACCGCGCCCAGGAGGAGGCCTCGCGCGACCTCGGGGCCTCGGAGTGGCAGACCTTGCGGCGCATCACGCTGCCCTACATGCGGCCCGGGCTGATCGCCGGCGGCCTGTTGGCGATGACGCTGTCGCTCGACGATTTCGTCATCACCTTCTTCACCAGCGGTCCGGAGACGCTGACCTTTCCGGTCAAGGTCTATTCGATGGTCCGCTTCGGCGCGACGCCCGAGGTCAACGCCGCCTCGACGGTGCTGATCGCCATCACCATCGCGCTCACCGTCGTCGCCATGCGTCTGCAGGTGCCGCCCAAGGCGGGAGGGTGAGCGTGACGCCGGCGCCGATCGTCCGCATCGAGCACGTCACCAAGCGCTTCGGCGACGACGCCGCGGTCGAGGACGTCAGCCTCGACATCGCCCCCAACGAGCTCTTCGCCCTGCTCGGCCCCTCCGGTTGCGGCAAGACCACGCTGTTGCGCATGCTCGCCGGCTTCGAGCGCCCGAGCGCGGGCCGCATCCTGATCGGCGGCGCCGACATGACGACCGTGCCGCCGAACCGGCGGCCGGTGAACATGGTGTTTCAGTCCTACGCCGTCTTTCCGCACATGACCGTCGCCGACAACGTCGCCTACGGGCTCAGGGTCGACGGCACGCCCGCGGGGGCGATCGCGCCGCGCGTCGACGCCGCGCTCGAGATGGTGCGGCTCGGCGGCTACAAGGCGCGCATGCCCGAGCAGCTTTCCGGCGGTCAGCGTCAGCGTGTCGCGCTGGCCCGCGCCCTGGTGAAACGCCCCAAGGTTCTGCTCTTGGACGAGCCGCTGTCCGCGCTGGACCGCAAGCTCAGGGAGGACATGCAGCTCGAGCTCGTCCGCCTGCAGCACGAGGTCGGCATCACCTTCGTGATGGTGACCCACGATCAGGAGGAAGCGCTGTCGATGGCCAACCGCGTCGCGGTCATGGATGCCGGCCGCGTGCTGCAAATCGCCGACCCGCGCACCCTCTACGAGAACCCGACCCATCGCTTCGTCGCCGACTTCATCGGCACGACGAACAGCTTCGACGTGCAGGTCGACGCCATCGAGGGCGACGAGGCGCGGGTCCGCCATCCGCTCCTGGGCGAGCTCCGGGTCGCGCGCGCGGCTGCGCACGTCACCGGCGGCGTGGTGATCATCCGCCCCGAAAAGCTGCGCCTCGACGTCTCGGGCGCAGCCGGCGCGGACGAGCGCCTGCTCGAGGCGGTGATCGAGCAGGTGGCCTATTACGGCGATCTGAGCTTCGTCTTCGTCCGTCTCGACGACGGTACGCGCCTGCAGGTGAGCCGTTACAACGTCAATCGCATCGACAAGGGTGACCCGCCGTCCGGCACGCGCTGTCGGGTCGGCGTGCACCCCGAAGATCTACTGCTGGTCGAGGATATTGGTTGAATAAAGCGCCACCCGGTACGCGTAATTCGGGAATAGCCGCCGCAGCGGCGCGTCGTCACCCGTACTGGCGCGCACTGGGCGGCGCACCGGTACATGAGGGAAGCGTGGCGGCAAGCACTCGTTCATGGACGGCGGACATGCCGTGGGTAACGACCCTGGCGGTCGCCTTGCTTCTCGCGGTGATGATCCTGCACGCCGCGAGCTGGCGCATGATGTCGACCACGCTCAAGGCCGAGGAGCCGGCGCGGCTGGTCACGCTGGTCGGCCTCGAGCGCTCCCTCGACGCCCTGCGCCACGCCGTGGTCGACGAGGGTGGGGTCGAGGCCGCCGGCAACGTCGCCGCCGCCGAAACCGCGGTGGTGGAGCGCCTGCGCCGGCTGCGGCACGGCGCGCCGTCACCGGCGGAAGGCTCGGCGCTGGTGGGCGAGGTGGAGCGCGCGCTCGCGGTGGTGGAAAGGTGGCGTTCCCGTCCAACGTCCAACTCGGTGTCGGCGCGCCGGGACGCCGAGGCGGCGGTCGCGCGTGCTCACGCCGCGATCCGTGCCGGCGTGCTCGAGGCTCAGCAGGAGGCGCTGGCCTGGTCGCGCGCGGTCGACCGCCAGATCGACTGGATCATGAAGTCGACGGCGCTGCTGTGGTTGCTATTGGCGGTCGCGGTCGGGATCGCCTTCGCCCGCTTGCGCCGGCGCGCCGGCCGCGAGCTTCGCATCACCGAGCAGGCGCTGGTGCGCAGCGAGAATCTCGCCCACCAGGACGCGCTCACCGGTGTCGCCAACCGGCGCCGCTTCGAGGTCGACTGCGAGGCCGCGATCGGCGCCGCCGAACACGGCCCGGCCTTCGCGTTGCACCTCTTGGACGTGGACGGCCTCAAGACCGTCAACGACCGCTGGGGTCACGCCGCCGGCGACGTCCTCTTGGCCGCGGTGGCGCGGGCGCTCACGACCAGCGTACGCGCCGACGATCTGGTGGCCCGGTTCGGCGGCGACGAGTTCGCCGTGATCCAGCGCGACGCCACCCCGGAGACGGCCGACCACCTCGCCGAGCGGTTGAGCAGCGTGGTGGCGGTGCCGGTGACGCTGCGCGACGGCACCCGCGCGATACCGCGGGTGAGCGGTGGTTTCGCGCTCTACGGCGCCGACGGCACGACGCGCGCCGCCCTCTTGGAGACGGCCGACGCCCGCCTCTACGCCGTCAAGAGCGATCGCTCGCGCCCCCCGTCACCGCCGCCGCGGCTGGTGAAGCGGGGCTGAGCGCCCTTCGTCACCGCGCCGCCTTCGCCAGCGCCTGCTCCAAATCGGCGATGATGTCCTCGACGTTTTCGATGCCGATCGACAGCCGGACGACGTCGGGTCCGGCGCCGGCGGCTTGCTGCTCGTCGGGGCTGAGCTGACGGTGGGTGGTGGACGCCGGGTGGATGATCAGCGAGCGGGTGTCGCCCACATTGGCGACGTGCGACACCAGCTCGCAGGCGTCGACCAGCTTCACGCCCATCTCGTAGCCGCCCCTGACGCCGATGGTGAACACCGAGCCGACGCCGTTGGGGCAGTAGGTCTCCAGCTGCGGCGTGCGGTTCTGGGGCAGGCGCGGATAGGACACCCACGCCACCTCGGGGTGATCGGCCAGCCATGCCGCGACCTTGTCGGAGTTGGCGACGTGGCGCTCCATCCGCAGGCTCAATGTTTCCAGCCCCTGCAGCAGCAAGAACGCGTTCGTCGGCGACAGCGCCGGGCCCATGTCGCGCAGGCCGATCGCCTTGTTGCGCACGATGAAGGCCAAGTTGCCGAAGGTCTCCCAAAACCGAAGGCCGTGATAGGCCGCGGTGGGCTCCGTCATCAGCGGGTACTTGTGGCTCGCACCCCAGTCGAAGGTGCCGCCGTCGATGATGGCGCCACCGATCGAGTTGCCCTGACCACCGATGTATTTGGTCAGCGAGTGGGTCACGAGATCGGCGCCGAAGCGGAGCGGCTGGCACAGGGCGGGCGAGGGCAGGGTGTTGTCGACCACCAGCGGCAGCTGGTGGGCGTGGGCGATCTCGGCGACGGCCCGCATGTCGGCGACGATGCCGTCGGGATTGGAGGCGCTCTCCAAGAAGACCGCGCGGGTCTCGTCGTCGATGGCGGCGGCGAAGTTGTCGGGATCGCGCGGGTCGACGAAGCGGGTGCGCCAGCCGAACTGCGGAAAGGTCTCCTTCATCTGGGTGATCGAGCCGCCGTAGAGCTTCGAGCTCGCCACAATGTTCGTGCCCGGCGTCATCAGGTTGAGGAACACCAGAAACTGGGCGGCGTGGCCGCTGGCGGTGGCGCAGGCGGCGACCCCGCCCTCGAGCGCCGCGAGCCGTTCCTCCAGCACCGAGACGGTGGGGTTGGTCAGCCGCGAGTAGATGTTGCCGAACTGCTGCAGGTTGAACAGCGACGCCGCGTGCTCGACGTTGTCGAAGGCGTAGGACGTCGTCTGGTAGATCGGTACGGCGCGCGCGCCGGTGGTCGCGTCCGGCGCGTAGCCGGCGTGCAGCGCCAGCGTGTCGAAGCCGTAGGCGTGTTCGCTCATCGCGACCTGTCTCCCTCGCTGCCGGTGCGCGCGCGGCCGCTGGCCCCGGAAAGCTGCCGCGCCGTCGATTTCTTGGCGGAGATCACCCGGCGATTGACGCCGAGCCAGCCGATCTCACCGAAAAGCCGTCCATATTCGATCTTCGGACAGCGGTCCATGACGACCCGCGCGCCCGCGGCGTCGGCGCGCGCGGCCGCTTCGTCGTCGCGCACGCCCAGCTGCAGCCAGACCACCGCCACGCCCAGCGCCAGGGCGGCGTCGACGATCGCTCCGGCCTCCTCCGAGCGGCGGAAGACGTCGACCATGTCGGGCTTCTCGGGCAGCTCGGCGAGGTCGGCGTAGACGGTCTCGCCGAGGATCGTCGCGCCGGCGGCGCGGGGGTTCACCGGCCGGACCCGATAGCCTTTGCGCTGGAGATACATCATCACGAAATAGCTCGGGCGCACCGGGTTGGTGCTCGCGCCCACCAGCGCGATGGTCGTGACGTCCTCCAGGATCTGCTTGATCCAGGTGTCGTCGTAACGCAGGGCCGCGGTCATTCGAGCACCATCCGGGTCGTGTCGTCGGCCATGAGGGCGAGCCGGTCGTCGGCGCGCCGCCACCGGCTCGCCTCGTCCAAGAGCTCCAGATCGCGGCACTCCGGCTCCATGCGGCCCGCCCGCGCGGCGACGCCGGCCGGCCGCACGGCGAGACGGGCCGCCCGCGGGCTCACGAGGCGTTCCAGCGCGGCCGGCGCTTCTCCTTGAAAGCGGCGAGGCCCTCCTCGAAATCGACCATCAGGGCGTTGTCGACGATGGCCTCGGAGGTGAAGGCGTAGGCCTCTTCCAG
>CAZCVH010000012.1:0-14809 GCA_964502115.1 uncultured Geminicoccaceae bacterium | reverse complement strand
CCATCAGGGCGTTGTCGACGATGGCCTCGGAGGTGAAGGCGTAGGCCTCTTCCAGGCCCATCTCGAGCTGCGCGTAGAACGCGCGCTTGCCGAGTGCCAGTACCTCCTTCGGCTTGTCGGTGAGCCGCGCGGTGAGGCGCCGCACGGCGTCCTCCAGCCGATCCGCCGGCGCGAGCTCGTTGACCAGGCCGTGACGCTCGGCCGTCGCGGCGTCGATGAAGTCGCCCGTCAACAGCATCTCGAGCGCCGGCTTGCGCGGGACGTTGCGCGAGAGCGCGACCATCGGCGTCGAGCAGAAGAGACCGAACTTCACCCCCGAGGTGGCGAAGCGCGACCGATCGCTGGCGATCGCGAGGTCGCAGGCCGCCACCAGCTGGCACCCGGCCGCGGTGGCGATGCCGTCGACGACCGCGATCACCGGCAACGGCAGCTTGGAAAGCCGTGTCATCATCGCCGAGCAGCGCTGAAACAGCCGGGTTAGATCCTCGCGGGTGCGGTTCTCGCCCATCTCCTTGAGGTCGTGGCCGGCGGAGAACGCCTTGCCGTTGCCGCGGAGCACCAGCACCCGGGCGGTGGTGTCGGCCTCGAGCCGGTCGAGTTCGCGCTGGATCGCCTCGATCAACGCCTCGCTCAGGCTGTTGAACGCCTCGGGGCGGTTGAGCGTGAGGGTGACGACGCCGCCCTCGGCGGTGGTCAACAGCATCGGCTGGTCGGGCGCGTCGGGCATCGTGATCCTCCCTTCCCTGCGCGTGCTCCCTGTCTTAAACGCCCGCGAGCGCTCGGGCGAGGGGAGAGCACGATGAGGATCGGCGAGGCTCTGGACGCGGCGGGCTTCGCCGAGCTGGCGGCCGAAGGCGTGCCCTATGTCGGCATGCTCGACGTCGAGGTCCTGCACTTTCGCGAGGGCGACGTCCTGGTGCGCCTGCCCTACCGCGAGCTGCTGTTGCGCCCGGGCGGCACCATCTGCGGCCCGGCGATCATGGCGCTCGCCGACATCGCGCTCTACGGCGTCGCCTTGAGCCATGTCGGCCGGGTGCCCCTGGCCGTCACCACCGACCTCACCGTCCACTTCCTGGCCAAACCGCACCCCGGCGCCTTGCTCGGCCGCGCCCGCACCCTCAAGGCCGGCAAGCGGCTGATCATCGGCGAGTGCGAGGTCAGCGCCGAGCCCGACGCCCAGCCCGTCGCGCACGTCGTGGGAACGTACTCGGTGCCGCCCGCGGCCGGCGTTGACGCGTCCGCGCGCGAGGCGTAGCAAACCTGCCGACACTGTCGTCCGGCGGCCGTGCCCGATGCGTTTTCATTCGGGTGGTGGCGGATCGTCGGTTTCGAATTGGATCGAGCCATGAAGACCTACAGCGCACGTCCGGCGGACGTCTCGCCGGCGTGGGTGCTCGTCGATGCGGAGAATCTGGTGCTCGGCCGGTTGGCCGCGCTGGTCGCGACGCGGCTGCGCGGCAAGCACAAGGCGATGTACACCCCGCACATCGACACGGGCGACCACGTCGTCGTCGTCAACGCCGAGAAGGTCCAGCTGACCGGCAAGAAGCGCCGACAAAAGACCTACTACTGGCACACCGGCTATCCCGGCGGGCTCAAGGAACGCACGGTCGACAAGGTACTCGACGGGCGTCACCCCGAGCGCGTCATCGAAAAGGCCGTCGAGCGCATGGTGCCGAGGGGGCCTCTCGGCCGTCGCCAACTCAAGAAGCTCCACATCTACGCCGGCCCGGACCATCCCCATCAGGCCCAACAGCCGGCACCGCTGGAGCTCGCCGCGCTGAACGCCAAGAACACCACCGAGAAGAACCATGGCTGAGACCCGCACGCTCGCCGACCTCAAGGATCTCACCAAGCCCGGCGGCATCGCCACCGAGGCCGCGCCCGAGCCGGCCGAGCCCAAGATCGACCGCTTCGGCCGCTCCTACGCCACCGGCCGGCGCAAGAACGCCATCGCTCGGGTGTGGGTGAAGCCCGGTACCGGCAAGGTCAGCGTCAACGGCAAGGACATCGAGATCTACTTCGCGCGTCCCACCCTGCAGATGATCCTGCGCCAGCCCTTCGGCGCGGTGAACCGGCCCAACCATTTCGACGTCTACTGCACCGTGGTGGGTGGTGGGCTATCGGGTCAGGCGGGGGCGGTGCGCCACGGGATCAGCCGGGCGCTCACGCTCTACGATCCGAACCTGCGACCGGCGCTCAAGGCCGGTGGCTTCCTCACCCGCGACGACCGCGAGGTCGAGCGCAAGAAGTACGGCAAGGCCAAGGCCCGGCGCAGCTTCCAGTTCTCCAAGCGCTGACGCCTGGCGCGGCGTTGGGCGCGGCCGATCGCCGCGATGCCGGCGGTTTCGGATCGCCGGCGTCGAAGTCGGCGGTCGACCCGTTGCCGGAAGTTGCGGGCTTCAGGTCGATGAATGTTTGCGGAGCGGCGGCGCCGCCGGACCCAGCGACGGTGTGACGCGGCGCGAAACCCGCCCCTCGTCGCGCCGCGGCGCGCCGCAAGTCGCCGCAGGCGGATCGTCGCGCGCCGCCGACACGCGGCCGGACGACATCGCCCACCGCCAGAGCGCGGCGTCGGGCACCGGCAGCACCAGGAACCAGTGCTCCAGCACCGCCAGCGCCAGCATCGCCGCCAGCATCAGGCACGCCGCCGCCTCGAAGGCGCTCGCCTCGACGGCGATGGCGCGCGCGAGCAGCCAGATGAAACCCAGCGTGCCGACCGTCACCGACAGCGGAAACAACGGGTTCATCGCCCGTTTGCGGAAATAGCTCCGCAAGAACCCGAGATGCGGCGGGAGGAACTCCTCGTTCATGTTCGGCACGCCGAGGAAGATGTTGAGCTTGGCGCTCAGGCGCATGATCCACAACAGGAAGAACGCCCACAGTCCGACCTGATTGGCGGCGTCCCACAACAGCCAGGCGAGGGCGACGGCGGTCACGAGGATCGCCAGCTCGTGGTAGACGAGGGTGCCGAGCGCGTCGCGAAAGCGCCGCCAGCCGGCGGCGTCGCGCCGCGCGTCGAGGCGCCGGGGGCCGGTGACGAAGCCGAAGAGAAAACTGGTCTCGTGCCACGCCCACAGACCCAGCCCGCAGGCGAAGCCGAGATAGGCCCCCAACGGCGTCACGGTGTCGGCGAGCGCGATCAGGCCGGCGACCGACGCCGCCGCGAGCGCCGTGGCGGCCGCCATGCTCCAGCGAAAGCTCCGGCGCGGCAGACCGACGAGGTAGAGAACGGCGCCCGTGCTCGACCACCAGAGCAAGAGCGCGAACAGGATCGGGCCGCCGTATTCCGCCATCGAACGCCGTCTCCGTGGCCTACCAGGCGGGCGCCAACCGCACCCGTTCGGGAATGTGGTGCGGATTCACCGGCAGCAGGTAAAGGCCCGCAAAGGTCAGGCCGGCGCGACCCGTAAGCGCAAGACGTTTGAGCCGGTTCCAGAGCCCGCCGGCGGCGGCCGCGGCGGCGATCGCCCGCGCGAGGTCCTCGAGGGTCTCCAGCTTGGTGAGGAAGCGCGGATCGTCCAGCGGCAGGGTGAAGGGAAAGACCTGCTTCGAGATCTCCGAGGTGATGCGGAAGACCTCAAAGTCGTACTCGGTCGGATCGACCCCGAGCGCGTCGTGGAACGCCGGCCGGGCGTGGTCGCGGACGTACATCGTCGCGAACACCGCGCACAGGAAGAAGCGGATCCACCAGCGATTGTAGCCGGTGAGCAGCTTCGGCTCGGAACGCATCAACAGCGCGAAGGCTTCACCGTGGCGGAATTCGTCGTTGCACCATTGCTCGAACCACTTGAAAATCGGGTGGAAGCGATGTTCCGGATGCTGTTGCAGGTGGCGGTAGATCGTTATGTAGCGAGCGTAGCCGATTTTCTCGGATAGATAGGTCGCGTAGTAGATAAATTTCGGTGCAAAGAACGTGTATTTCTTGCTTTTGGTCAGGAAACCGAGATCTACCGCGACGTCGAAATCCTTCAGGGTGTCGTTGATGAAGCCGGCGTGACGCGCCTCGTCGCGGCTCATGTAGCGAAAGAGTTCGCGGAGCTCCGGATTTTTGATCCGCTTTTTGATCTCGGCGTAGAGGACGCAGCCCGAAAACTCGGCGGTGACGGAGCTGACCAGAAAGTCGAGGAACTCGCGGCGGAGATCCGCGGGGATGTTGGCGAGTTCGGCGTCCCATTCGGCGGTGCGGACGAAATGCCCCTTGTTGGGATCGGCGCGCAGCTCCGCCATCAGGTCGTCCCAGTCGGCGCGGACGCCGGCGACGTCGACGCGTTCGAGGGCGTCGATGTCGGTGGTGTAGAAGCGCGGGCTCAGCGCGGTGCTCTCCTGCGCGCGGCGCGTCGTTTCGTTGACCGCGGGCACGGCCGCCACCGTCGCGGTCATATCCTCACCGCCGAGGAAAAGCTGAACTCGCAGAGCTCCATGAGCTCGAGCCCGCCGGTCAGCCGCGTCCAGGCGCGCTCCAACGGGTGGGCGCGGATCACCGTCGCCCGGCGCCGCTCGACCAGCCGCTGGCCGAAGGCGACGTCCACCGGCGCGCCGTGGACGACGACGCTGTCGCCCGGCGCGAGCGCCGGATCGCCGTCGAGGTCGACGTGGGCGTGCAGGCTGTCGAAGCTGTGTTCGACCTCGAGCGTGCAGCCGACCTCGAAGCGCTCGCGGGCGACGAGCGCCGCGAGGTTCACGAGCCGTCGCCCGCGGCCAGGAACAGCCGGCGGAAGGCCCGTTCGTTGTCGGTGCCGAAACCGTTGAGCGGCATGTACTGGCCGTTGGTGGGATCGGCGAGGATCATCGTGCCGTCGGACCAGCGGATCAGATCGAACGGCCGACCGGTCGCGATGTCCGAGCGCTCGCGCTTGTCGACCAGGCTGGTGACGACGCGCCTGAGAAAGCGGCTGTCGTCGGCGGCGAAGACCGCCAGCTCGGTGCCGGTCTCGGCGCTGGTGACGGTGATGGGGCCGTCCTCGCCGTCGATCGCGAAGGCGAGCCGATGGACGCTTTGCGGCGAGGTGGTCGTCTGCTCGCCGCGCATCGCGTCGGTGGCCTGGTCGGCGAAGACGAGCACGAGCGTCAGCGCGACGAGGCCGAAGGCGCCGTAGAGCGCGCCCTTCGGCAGGCCGGCGCCGGCGCGGCTGCGTTCGAGATTGCGGCTGCTCGTCGACTTCATCGTGGTGTGTCCTCTGCCGGCGGCGGCTCAACCGGCCGCCGCGAACTGTTGCACGCGGGGGGCGGCGCCGGCGGCCTCGACCGACGGTTGCGGCGCGTCCGCCTCTAAGCGGCGCATGGCGCTCACCAGGCGCTCGCCGGCTTCGGCGGCACCGGGCACGACCCGCAGCATCGGTTGGGGATTGACGAAGCGCCAGCGGCGGACGTGCGGCCAAAGATGGAGGTAGAAGATCCGCTCCTCGCCGCCGAGCTCGAGCGCCAGATCGCCGGTGCCGTCGCGGTAGTTCTTGAGCTTGACGTCGCGGACGACACTGAAAGGCAGGTTGACGGTCATCGGCAGCGCGACGCCGAACTTCACCACGACGCGCCGGTTGGTGATGGTGTAGACCGTCATCCGGGCGTTCAGCCAAGCGAAGAAGGCGAGGATGCCGGCGGCGATCGCGCCCATCGGCACGTACCACAGCGCGGCGGACGCGAGCTCGCTCGTCGGCCGACCCTGACCGAACACCATCGCCGCCTGCCAGACCAGCAACAGCGCGAAGTAGAGCGCCACCTTGTCGGCATGGAAGGCGCGCCGGGCGAGGGCGCGCCAGTCCGGCGCGCCCTGCCAGAGGACCTCTTCCCCCGGCGGGAGCCGTTCCGGGAGACCCTGGATCGGCTCGTAGTCGTGTTCGCGGATGGTCACAGCACCGGCTCCGCCCGCTGCTCGCTGCTGTAAAGGTAACCGCCGCCGTAGAAGGCGGTGATCTTGTCCTCCTCGAGCCGGGTCACCTCGTCCGGGGTCTTCAGCGCCGGCACGTCGTTGAACTGCGCCGCGGTGAGGCTGTCGACGAAGATCGTCTTGGCCTGGTTGTTGACGAAGCCGAAGCCGACGGGCAGCAGCACGCGCTTGCCGCTGTTTTGCAACTCGACCTCGTAATAGCGGAAGATGAACTCGGCGCGGTCGACCCAGAGATCGACGAGCTTGCCGGCGGCCACCTTGTCGGAGCCGACGACGGTATAGCCGCGCGGGTCCCGGTCACCCTCCATGACACCGTACTCGCCGGCGACGCGGGTGGGCACGATGCGGTTGTGACCGTCGAAGGTCTGATCCGGCTCGTCGACGCGGTTGCTGTAGGCGCCCGAGCCGAGACCGGATTTCAGCGGGTCGACGGTCGGCTCGATCGGCATGCCGATCAGGCCGGAGGTGGTCCGGTACGGCAGGTCGGCGCGGTCGGGGCGGTTGCTCTTGCGCACGCCGCCGCCCGCCAGCTCGTAGGTCTTGGGCTCGGGCGGATAGAAATAGCCGGGCTGGCTCGGCCCCTCCTCGCTCACCAGCGGATAGCCCTCGCGCTGGTCCTCACGCCGGAGGTACAGTACGAGACCTAAGAAGAAGATCCAAAACGTGTACAGGACGACTTGGGCGACGTCGATGTGGGAAGTGATGGCACCAACAGTGGGCATCGCTCGGCCTCCACAGGCAAGGGGCTAGACCGGGAATTCGGCCAAGCCGAATTTGGACGGATGAGGGCTGGCCGCGGGCGCCGGGCGGCGGACCAACGGCCCGATGGCGACCAGGGTGATGAACAAGAGCGCTATCTCCAGGTGGTAGACGACGCCGTAGCCGACCTGGGGCCCGGTCAAGGCCGGACCGAGGACACCTTGAGCGCCGAGGGTGGTGACGCCGTCGCGGACGGCGCCGCCGAGAGTGATCGCGACCCCGGCGGCCGTCGCCTGTACGGCGCCCCAGGCGCCGAGCGCGAGACCGCTCCGGCCGCCTTCCGCGAGGGTCATCGCCGAGGTCAGCGTGCCGACCGCGAACAGCCCGCCGCCGAAGCCGATCAGCGCGGTGCCGACGCGGAACAACGAGGGCGAGGTGAGCGCGCCGGCGAAGATCACGGCGGAGAAGGCGAAGATGCCGACCAGCGCGCCGAGCGCGGCGATGCGCAACGGATCGACGCCGCGGGCGAGCATGCGCGCGGCCAGCACGAAGCCCGCGAGAGAGCCGGCGGCGAAGATGGCGGTGAGCATCGTGGTCCCGGCGACGGAGAGCGCCAGCACCTCACCACCGTAGGGCTCGAGCAGGATGTCCTGCATGCTGAAGGCGGCGGTGCCGAGCCCGACCGCGACCAGGAGCCGGCCGGCGCGCCCGCCCGCCAGGAAGTCGCGCCAGACGGCCTTGAAGTCGGGGCGCGGGCGGTCGTGCCGGGTGAGCTCGGGCCGTCGCGCTTCTTGCTTCCAGAGCGCGGTGACGTTGAGCACGAGGGTGACCACGGCCGCGCCCTGGATCACCTGGATCAGCTTGATCTGAGTGAAGTCGCGCAACAGCCAGCCGAACAGCATCGCGCTGCCGGCCATCCCGACCAACAGCATGACGTAGAGGAGCGCCACCACCCGCGGCCGCTTGTCCTCGTCGGCGAGGTCGGAGGCGAGCGCCAAGCCGGCGGTCTGGGTGGTGTGCAACCCGGCGCCGACCAAGAGAAAGGCGAGGGCGGCGCCGGCGGTGCCGGCCCAGACCGGACCGCCCTGCGCTTCGCCCGACAGGATCAGAAGCGCGAACGGCATGATCGCCAAGCCGCCGAACTGCAGCAGTGTGCCCATCCAGATGTAGGGTACGCGCTTCCAGCCCAGATGCGAGCGGTGATGGTCGGAGCGGAAGCCCACCAGCGCCCGCAGCGGCGCGAACAGCAGCGGCAGGCCGACCATGGCGGCGACCAGCCACGCCTTGACGCCGAGCTCGACGATCATCAGCCGGTTGAGCGTGCCGCTGACCAGCACCACCGCCATGCCGACGGATATCTGAAACAGCGACAGCCGCAACAGCCGCGCGAGCGGCAGCTCGACGCTGGCGGCGTCGGCGAAGGGGAGAAACTTGGGCGCGAGCGTCTTCCACAGGCTCGCGACGCGGGCCGGGGTGGCGCTCATCGCCGGGCCACCTCCACCGCCTCGGAGGTGTAGAAGCCGCGCCGGATCCGCTCGACGCGCGCCCGCCGCCACTCGGCCAGGGCCGGGGCGTCCGCCAGGCGCGCGAACAGGCGGCGCTCGGGCACCGGCTGGATCGCCGGCGCGCGGTCGCCCTTGGGGAAGAACTTGCCGACGGTGTGCATCGCCGCCAACGCCGGGGTCCGCGGCGCGAAGGTGAAGACGACGCTCGCCTCGGTGCGCGCGGCCAGCTCGCCCAACACGCCGACGACGTCGTCGAGGCCGTAGTGCACGAACGAGTCCATCGCCACGACGTGGTCGAAGCGCCCGAGCGCCGGGTCGGTGAAATCGCCGGTGCGGAACTCCAGGCGGTGGCCGAGCTCGTCGGGCGCGCGCTCGCAAGCGAGGTCGACCAGCTTGGCCGCGACGTCGACGGCGACGACCTCGGCGCCGCGCCGCGCCGCCTCGACCGCCAGAGCACCGGTGCCGCAGCCGGCGTCGAGCACGCGTCGCCCGGCGAGGTCGTCCGGCAGCCAGCCCAGCAGCGTCGCGCGCATCTGCTCGCGGCCCGCCCTCACGGTGGCGCGGATACCGCTCACCGGCGCATCGGACGTCAACCGGCTCCAGGCCTCCACCGCCGTCCGGTCGAAGTAGGTCTCGAGCTCGCCGCGCCGGGTGTGGAAGGTGGCGCTCGTCATCAGTCGAAGCCCAGCAACTCGAACAGGTCACGGTCGCGCATCGGCGTCGCGAGCTGGGGCTCGGGGCCGTCCCAGAGCGCCTGGGCGAGGCGGAGATATTCCCCCTGCACCGCCGCGATCTCGTCGTCCGGCTCCATCTCGAACAGCGTCGACTTCTTCAGCCGCGACCGCCGGATGGCGTCGAGGTCGGGAAAATGCGCGACCGTTTCGAGGCCGACGACGTCGTTGAAACGTTGGATCTGGTCGGTGGCTCGACTGCGGTTCGCGACGACGCCGCCGAGCTGGACCTTGTAGTTCTTCGACTTGGCCTTGATGGCCGCGACGATGCGGTTCATCGCGTAGATCGAATCGAAGTCGTTGGCGGCGACGATGAGCGCGCGCTCGGCGTGCTGCAAGGGTGCCGCGAAGCCGCCGCAGACGACGTCGCCCAGGACGTCGAAGATGACGACGTCGGTGTCTTCCAGGAGGTGATGCTCCTTGAGGAGCTTCACGGTCTGGCCGACGACGTAGCCGCCGCAACCTGTGCCGGCGGGCGGCCCGCCGGCCTCGACGCACATCACGCCGTTGTAGCCCTCGTAGACGAAGTCCTCGGGCTGCAGCTCCTCGCTGTGGAAGTCGACCTGCTCCAACACGTCGATCACCGTCGGCATCAGCCGCTTGGTGAGCGTAAAGGTCGAATCGTGCTTGGGATCGCAGCCGATCTGCAGGACGCGCTTGCCGAGCTTGGAGAACGCGACGGAGAGGTTGGACGACGTGGTGCTCTTGCCGATGCCGCCTTTGCCGTAGACCGCGAAGACCTTGGCACCGCCGGCGATGTTCTGGTCCATCTGGACCTGGACGCTGCCGTCGCCGTCGGGGCGCGGCGGAGCCTTGTCGATGAGGATCGTCACGCTGCCACCTCCTCGGCGATGCCTTCGAGCCGGTCCTCGAGCTCCTCGCCGGCCTCGCGCAGGGCGTCGAGGGTTTCGGCGTCGGGGGACCAGTAGTTGCGTTCGTGCGCCTCCAGCAGGCGGTTCGCGACCCGCGCGGAGGCCTTGGGGTTCAGCGCCGTCAGCCGTTCGCGCATGGCGGGATCGAGCACGTAGGTGCGGGTGAGCTGCTGGTAGACCCAGGGCGAGACCTCGCCGGTCGTCGCCGACCAGCCCATGGTGTTGGTCACCGCCGCCTCGATCTGGCGCACGCCCTCGTAGCCGTGCTCCAGCATGCCCTCGTACCATTTCGGATTGAGCATGCGGGTGCGGGTCTCGAGCGAGACTTGCTCGCCGAGGGTGCGCACGCGGCCCTCGCCGCGGGTCTGATCGCCGATATAGACCGGCACGGCGTCGCCGCGGGCGCGGCGTACCGCCCGGCCGATGCCGCCGAGCGTGTCGAAATAGTGGTCGATCGTGGTGACGCCGAGCTCGACCGATTCCAGGTTCTGGTAGGCCATCTCGACGTCGGCCAGCGCCGCCTGCAAGAGCTCCGGCTTGCGCTCGGGCGTGCCCGAGCGGCCGTAGGCGAAGCACTTGCGCTGGGTGTAGGTCTCGGCGAGCTCGTCCTCGTCCTGCCAGCAGCCGCTGTCGATCAGGTGGTTGACGTTCGAGCCGTAGGCGCCGTCGGCGTTGGAGAACACGCGCAGCGCCGCCGTCTCCAGATCGCCGCCGTGCTCGGCCTGATAGGCCAGCGCGTGCTTCTTGACGAAGTTGCGCTCGACCGGCTCGTCGGCGCTCGCCGCCAGATACGCCGCCTCCGCCAGCAGCCGCGTCTGCAACGGCAGGAGGTCGCGGAAGATGCCCGAGAGGGTCATCACGCAGTCGATGCGCGGCCGGCCGAGCTCCTCGAGCGCGATCAGCTCGGCGCCGGCGAGGCGGCCGTAGCTGTCGATGTGCGGTACCGCGCCGATCAGCGCGAGCGCCTGGGCGATCGGGCCGCCCTCGCTCTTCAGATTGTCGGTGCCCCACAACACCATCGCCACCGATTCGGGGAGCGCTTCGCCCTCCTGCTCGTGGCGGTCCAACAATCGCTGCGCCTGGTTGGCGCCGTCCTTGATGGCGAAGGTGCTGGGGATGCGGAAGGGATCGAAGCCGTGAAGGTTGCGACCCGTCGGCAGGATCGCCGGCGTGCGCAACAGGTCGCCACCCGGCGCCGGGCGCACGAAGCCACCGTCGAGGGCGTGGACCAGCCCGGGCAGCTCGTGGTCCTCGGCGAGCAGTTGGCCGGTGGCGGCGAGCTCGCGGAAGAGCGCCACCCGCTCGGCGTCGGCGCCGGGCCCCGCGACGGTCTCGGGCGTGCCGCCGGCGACCAGCTTCACGACCAGGTCGTGGTCGACGTGGGTGCCCCGGCTGGACTCGGCGAAGGCCTCCAGCAGCTCGCAGCGCTCCTCTTCGGACGGGGTCTCGCCGACGATGTGCAGGCCGTGCGGGATGAGGGTGTATTCGAGCTCGAGAACGGCGTCGGCCAGTCGCCGGATCTTGCCGTCGAGGTCGCCTTCCCAGGCCGGCTCGGCCTCGGCGAGATCGACCGCCGCCGCCTGCGCCTGGATCAGCTCGGCGAGCTCGGCGCGCTCGCGACCCGCCTCCGGCGGCGCCGAGCGCCAGCGGTCGAGCGAGGACTTGAGCTCGATCAGCCCCTTGTAGAGACCGGCGTGGGCCACCGGCGGGGTCAGATAGCTCACCAGCGTGGCGGCGGAGCGCCGCTTGGCGAGGGTGCCCTCCGACGGGTTGTTGGCGGCGTAGAGGTAGATGTTCGGCAGATCGCCGATCAGGCGGTCCGGCCAGCATTTGCCGGTGAGCCCGACCTGCTTGCCGGGCATGAATTCGAGCGCGCCGTGCATGCCGAAATGCAGCACGGCGTGCGCGCCGAAGTCCTCGCGCAGATAGCGGTAGAAGGCCGAAAAGGCGTGGGTCGGCGCGAAGCCTTTCTCGAACAGAAGGCGCATTGGATCGCCCTCGTAGCCGAAGGTCGGCTGCACGCCGACGAAGACGTTGCCGAAGCGCGCTCCCAGCACGAACAGCGCCGCGCCGTCGGTCTGGTGCTTGCCGGGCGCCGGGCCCCACTGCGCCTCGATGTCGGCGAGATGACGCTCGCGCTTGACGTGCTCGTCGACGGGCACGCGGGCATGGACGTTGGCGTCGGCGCCGAACTGCGCGGCGTTGCCCTCGAGCAGGCGCGTGCGCAGCTCGTCCAGGTTCGCCGGCACCTCGACGGTCCAGCCCTCGGCGGCGAGCGTCTCCAGCGTGTGCTGCAGCGAGGCGAAGACCGAGAGATAGGCCGCGGTGCCGGTCGCCCCGGCGTTGGGCGGGAAGTTGAAGAGCGTGATCGCGAGCTTGCGCTCGGCGCGCGGCGTCCGCCGCAGGCAAACGAGCTTCTCGACGCGTGTCGCGAGCATCTCGACCCGCTCGGGGTGCGGCACCATCGCCCGCGCCGCCGCACTCGGCTCGGTGCCGGAGCGGCCGCCGTAGACGACCGGCCCGGTGGCGCCGTCGAGCTCGGGGATCGCCACCATCATCGTCGCCTCGATCGGCAACAGGCCGCGATCGGAACTCTGCCACTGCTCGAGGGTCTGGAATTCGACCGCCTGACCGGTGAGATAGGGCACGTCGAGCTCGGCCATCAGATCGGCGGCGGCTTCGGCGTCGTTGAACGCCGGCCCGCCGACGAGCGAGAAGCCGGTGAGCGAAAGGACGGCGTCGACCCGGGTGCGCCCCTCCTCGCGGAAGAAGGCCTCGACCGCCGGCCGCGCGTCGAGCCCGGCGGCGAAGGCGGGGACGACCTCGAGGCCTTTGCGCTCGAGGCTGTCGATCACGGCGTCGTAGTGGTCGGTGTCGCCGGCGAGGACGTAGGAGCGCATCACCAACAGGCCGACGGTGCCGCGGACCTCGCCGTCGGGTCCGGGTATCTGTCGCGGGTCGTCGCCGATCCGCCCGTCCATGCGCGGATGGTAGAGCCCGGTCTCGGGGTATTCCGCCGGTGGCTTCGGCTTCAACGTCGCCCGCAGGTGGCGGCGCTCGCCCGCGGCGTAGCGGTCGACCAACAGGCGCACCATGTTGGCGACGTTGGCGTCCGAGCCGGCGAGCCAGTACTGCAGCGTGAGGAAGTAGGCGCGGACGTCCTGGGCGGTGCCGGGGATGAAGCGCAGCAGCTTCGGCAGCCGCTTGAGCATGGCGAGCTGCTTTTGGCCGCCGCTCTGGTTCTTCGACTTCGAGCCCTTGAGGCGCTTGAGCATCGCCAGCGCGCCCTTGGCCTCGCCGCTCATGTCGAAGCGGCCCATGCGGGTGAGCTTGATGACCTCGCCCGCCGACATGCAGGCCACCATCGCGTCGCAGTCGTCGCGCCGCGCCTGCAGCTCGGGCAGCACCGCCTGGATGTGGTCCTCCATGAACAGCATCGTGGCGAGCACGATGTCGCCGCCGGCGATGTCGGCCTTGCAGCGCTCCAGCGCCTCGGGGTTGTCGGCCCACTCGGCGGCGACGTGCAGGCGGAGGTCGAGGCCGGGCAACTCCGGGGCCAGCGTCCGCCGCGCGCGCTCCACCGCCCCGGCCAGATGGCTGTCGAGGGTGACGACGACGAACCGGACGGGTGTCGCGTCAGCGGCCGAAATGAGCTTTGGCATCGTACAAGGTCTCGACGGTGATGGTGGCGACACCGCGTTCGGCGGCGAATCGCTCGGCATTACGGCGGGCCTTCGGACGGACGAAGAACGGGATCTTCTTGAGTTCCTTTTCGGCGTCGACGGACCAGACCGGATCGCCGTCGGCCGTCTCGACCGCGACGACGGTCTCGTCCGCCGGCTCCGGCGCGTCGGACCGGGTCTTGATCTTGGCGAGATGCGAGGCCCCGGCCTCGTCGTGGAACTCGAAGTCGTCGCGGAACATCGTCAACAGATGCTCCTCCAGGCCCATCATCAGCGGATGGACCCAGGTGTCGAACAACACGTTGGCGCCCTCGAAGCCCATCTGCGGGGCGTAGCGGGCGGGAAAATCCTGGACGTGGACCGGTGCGGAGATCACCGCGCAGGGGATGCCCAGCCGCTTGGCGACGTGGCGCTCCATCTGGGTGCCGAGCACGAGCTCGGGCTGGAGCTCGGTGATCTGCTGCTCGACGTCGAGGTAGTCGTCGGTGACGAGCGCCTCGAGCCCCATCTCCCTGGCCGCGCTTCGGACCTCGCGGGCCTGCTCGCGGGCGTAGGTGCCGAGGCCGACCACCTCGAAGGCGAACTCGTCGCGCGCGACCCGGGCGGCGGCGACGGCGTGGGTGGCGTCGCCGAAGACGAAGACCCGCTTGCCGGTGAGGTAGGTCGAATCGACCGAGCGCGAGTACCAGGGCAACCGCCCGGCCCCCTCCGCGCCGGCCCGTTTCGGGTCGACCCCGGCGAGCGCGGCGACCTCCTCGATGAAGGCCTCGGTGGCGCCGACGCCGATGGGCACCACCGTCGTCGCCGGCTGGCCGTAGGTCCGCTCGAGCCACTTGGCGGTCGTGCCCGCGATCTCGGGGTAGAGGACGACGTTGAAGTCGGCCGCGGGGAGGCGGGCGAGATCGGCCGGGCGGGCGCCCAGGGGTGCGATCACGTTCACCTGCACGCCCAGCTGCTTCAACAGCCGCTTGATCTCGCGGACGTCGTCGCGATGGCGGAAGCCGAGGGCGGTGGCGCCGAGAAGGTTGCAACGCGGCACGCCGTCGGTGGGCTTTTCGACCGCGTCCGGCGGCGACGCGCAGGCGCGCACCAGATGGTAGAAGGTCTCGGCCGCGCCCCAGTTCTCCTTGCGCTGGTACGCCGGCAGCTCCAGCGCCACCACCGGCACCGGCAGCTCGAGGGCGCGCGCCAGCCCGCCCGGATCGTCCTGGATGAGCTCGGCGGTGCAGGACGCGCCGACGAGCATCGCCTCCGGTCGGAAGCGCTCGAAGGCCTCGCGCGCGACCGCCTTGAAGAGGTCGCCGGTGTCGGTGCCGAGGTCGCGAGCCTGAAACGTGGTGTAGGTCACCGGCGGCCGGGCGTCGCGGCGCTCGATCATGGTGAACAGCAGATCGGCGTAGGTGTCGCCCTGCGGGGCGTGGAGCACGTAATG
>CAZCVH010000011.1:0-24138 GCA_964502115.1 uncultured Geminicoccaceae bacterium | reverse complement strand
GCTTGGCGTTGCGGCCGGTGGCGACGACGTGCTGCATCGCCGGGCGCCGGGCGAGGTCTTCGAGGACACGGGTCACGTCGAGATAGTCGTAGCGCAGGACGATGTTGAGCTCGTCGAGGACGACGAGGTGGATCGAAGGGTCGGCGAACATCGCCTTGGCCTCGGCCCAGGCCGCCTCGGCGGCTTCGACGTCGCGGGCGCGGTCCTGGGTCTCCCAGGTGAAGCCCTCGCCCATGACGCGGACGGTGACGAGGTCGGGAAAGCGCGCCAGCAGTTGGCGCTCGCCGGTCTCGCGCCTTCCCTTGACGAACTGGACGACGCCGACCCTGAGCCCGTGGCCGAGGGCGCGCATCACCAGGCCCCAGGCGGCCGTGCTCTTGCCCTTGCCGGTGCCGGTGTGGACCATGAGGAGGCCCTTTTCGACCGTCTTCGAGGCGTAGAGCTTGTCCTTGGCGGCCTTGATGCGGCGCTTCTTCTCGGCATGGTCGCGGTCGGCGTCGGTGGTGGTCACGCGTCTTCTCCCAAAAAGCGGCCCGCCGCGGTTTCGGCGCCGAGGCGGGCGAGCGTGGAAGCGTGGCGCCAAGTCGCGGCGCGATGCAAGACGCGAACGGTCTCGGCCACGGCGTCGAAGCCGAGCACGAGATCGACGGCGCCGAGCGGCGTCGTCGGCACCCGCGCGACGTCGTCGACGACCGCGCCGAGCTCGGCCGGGGCTCGGCTCACCAGCGCCAGCACGTTGGCGAGGTGGCGCCCCTGGTTGACGGCGTCGAACTGGGCGCGGGCGCGGCGCAGCTTCAAGGTCAGCGCGCCGTGGCTCGGCCGCGCGTTGGTGAGCGTCTTGACCTCGAGGAAGAAGGCGCCGCCCCCGGCGGCGGCGACGCGAAAGTCCGGCGTCTTGGTGAGCCGGCGGCGGCGCGGCGGGAAGCGCTCGGGGAGGTGGCCGCCCGCGCGCAGCCAGCGCTCGATGCGGTCCTCCGCCCGGCGTCCCGCGCTCGTCACCGCGCCAGCTCGCCCAGGTTGCGCCGCGGGTGCCACAAGCCGCGGCGGATGGCCTCCTCGAAGCGGGCCTCGATCTCGGCGAGGGCGTCCGGGTTCACCTCCGCGATGAAGCCCTTGACCGCGTCGTCCTCGAGATAGGCGTCCCAAAGCGCGTCGAAATGGTGGTCGCCCACCAGCCCGGTCGTGGCGGCGAAGGCGAAGAGGTAGTCGACCGTCGCCGCGATCTCGAACGCGCCCTTGTAGCCGTGGCGCATGACGCCCTTGATCCATTTGGGATTGGTGGCGCGGCCGCGGACGACGAGGCTGAGCTCCTCCTCCAGGCGGCGCACGCGCAGGTGCTCGGGGCGGCTGTGGTCGTTGTGGTAGACCGTCGGTCGGCGCCCGGAGAGGTGGCGCACGGTCGCCGTCAGCCCGCCCTCGAACTGGTAGTAGTCGTCGCTGTCGAGGATGTCGTGCTCGCGGTTGTCCTGGTTGTGCAGGACCAGATCGACGCCGGCGAGGCGGGTCGCCAGCGCCCCCGGCGCGGCGGCGACCGGGTCGGCCTCGGCGTCCGCGCCGGGCACCGCACCGTAGGCCCAGCCGCCCCAGGCCATGAAGGCGCGGGCCAGATCGCCCTCGTCCTCCCAGCAGCCCTCGTCCACCAGCGCCTGCAGCCCGGCGCCGTAGGCCCCGGGCTTGGCACCGAAGACGCGGTAGGAGGCGCGGCGAAAGGCCTGATCGGCGGCGACGCCCGCGCCCTCCAGGGCCGCCTGCTCCGCGCGCACCCGTGCCGCGATCGGGTTCCACGTCGCCTCCTCGTCGAGCTTGGCCACCGCCTGCACGGCGGCGTCGACGAGCGCCATCTGCGCCGGAAAGGCGTCGCGGAAGAAGCCGGAGACGCGCAGCGTCACGTCCACCCGCGGCCGGCCGAGCTGGTCCAGCGGCAAGACCTCGGTGCCGACGACGCGGTGCGAGCTCGCGTCCCAGCGCGGCCGCACGCCCAAGAGCGCCAGCGCCTGGGCGAGGTCGTCGCCGCCGGTGCGCATGTTGGCCGTACCCCAGGCCGAGAGCGCCACCTGCTCGGGCCACTCGCCCTCCTCCTGGGCGTAGCGCTCGCAGATGGACTGCGCCGAGCGCCACCCCAGCCGCCAGGCGGCGGGCGTCGGCACCGCGCGGCTGTCGACGGCGTAGAAGTTGCGCCCCGTCGGCAGCACGTCCGGGCGGCCGCGGGTCGGCGCCCCGCTCGGCCCCGGCGCCACGAAGCGGCCGTCGAGCCCGCGCAGGAGCGCCGCGCGCTCGGCGGCGCCGGAGGCGTCGAGCCGGGGCGCCAGATCGTCGGCGACGGCGTCGAGCACGACGCCGGTCGCACGCCAGTCGCCCGGACACGGCGCGCCTTCCATCAGCTTTTCGGCGAGCAGCTCCAACCGCTCGACGGTGTCGCCGGCGGTGCGCCAGGGCGCGTCGCAGAGCTCGACGAGCGCGCGTGGCTTCGCGCCGGTGTAGCTTTCGGCGAGGTCGCGGGCGAGGGGATCGAAGCCGTCGAGGCCGAGATCCTCGGCGAGCGCGCGCAGAAGCGAGCGCAGCGCCGGGCCGTCGCCGCGGTCGGTGCGCACCAGGGCCAGCAGCAGCGCGCGCCGCGCCTCGCGCTCCGGGCTGGCGCCGAGCACGTGCAAACCGTCGCGGATCTGGAGCTCCTTGAGCTCGCACAGATGGTTGTCGAGGGCCTGCAGCTTCTCCTCGTCGTCGGCCGCGGCGCCGAAGCCGAGATCCTCGGCGAGGCCCAGACGCTCGCTCGCGCGCACGATCTCGGTCTTGAGATGCGCGGCGCGGCGGCCGTCGAGCCCGCTCGCCTCGAAGAACTCGTCGACGAGCTGCTCGAGCTCGGCATAGGCGCCCCAGCTCTCGGCGCGGGCGAGCGGCGGGGTCAGGTGGTCGATGATCACGGCCGCGTTCCGTCGCTTGGCTTGGCTACCCTCGCCGGGGTCGTTGACGATGAACGGGTAGAGGTGCGGCAACGGCCCCATCACCGCCTCGGGCCAGCACTCCGGACCGAGCGCCAGGGCCTTGCCCGGCAACCACTCCAGGTTGCCGTGCTTGCCCAGGTGCACCACCGCGTGTACGCCGAAAACCTGCCGCAACCAGACGTAAAAAGCCAGATAGCCGTGCGGCGGGACGAGATCGGGGGCGTGGTAGGTCGCCTCGGGGTCGACGTGATAGCCGCGCGCGGGCTGGATGCCGCAGGCGACCTGGCCGAACAGCGTCAACGACAGCGCGAAGGCGCCGTCCTGGACGTGCGGGTCGTCCGCCGGCTCGCCCCAGCGCGCGACGACGGCCGCGCGCGCGTTCGCGGGCAGGGCGGCGAAGGCGCGCGCGTAGTCGGCCAGCGGCAGGCGCACCGTCACCGTGCGCGCCGCGCGGTCCTCCAGGCGGTTGGTGGGCGCGGCCTTGAGCGCGGCGACGAGCGCCGCGCCGTCGGCGGGCGCGCCATCGACCTGGTAGCCGGCGTCCTGCAGCCAATGGAGGAGGCGCGCCGCGCTCTCGGGCGTGTCGAGGCCGACGCCGTTGGCGAGCCGGCCGTCCTTGTTGGGGTAGTTCGGCAGGACCAGGGCGACCCGGCGCTCGTGGCGCTCGCTGCGCTGCAGCCGCGTCCACGCCGCGGCGAGCGCGCCGATCCAGGCCACGCGGTCGGGCACCGCGACGTGGCGGGCGAGCGGGGCCTCGACGCGCGGGTCGACCTCGCCGCGCTCGCGAAAGGCGAAGGCGCGGGTGAAGATGCGGCCGTCCACCTCCGGCAACACCACCTGCATGGCGAGATCGCGCGGCGCCAGCCCGCGCGTCGTCGCCGCCCAGCTCGCCCGCGGCGCGCTCGCGAGCGTCGCCTGCAGCACGGGGCGGGTGCCGTCGTCGAGGAGCGTGCGCCCGCCGCCGCCGAGCGCGAAGCCGGTGAGGTTGACGACGACGTCGATCGGCCGCTCGGCCAGGAGCGCTTCGGTCACGGCCGCGGCCTGGGCGTCCTTCAAGCTGGTGACGTAGAGCGCGCGCACGCCCAACCCCTCGGCCTCCAGCGCGTCGGCGAGGGCGTCGACGGGCTCCAGGTTGCCGGCCTGCACCAGCGCGCGGTAGAAGACGAGCGCCGCGTTCGGGCCGGCCGCGGTGGTGCTGTCGCGGTGCAGGCCCGCCACCGGCAGCGGCTCGGGCTCGCGCCAGCGGGCGACCTCGTGGCCGAGCGTCGCGGCGAGATAGGCCAGGAGGTGCCGCGCGTTGGCCTCGCCGCCGTGGACGCACCAGAGCCAGAGCCGGCGCTGCATCTCCACCGGCGCCGTCGACCAGTCGCCGAGGTCGGCATCGGCGCGGTCGTCGCCGGGCAAAATGGCGAGCGGGATGCCGCGGGCGCGCGCGGTGGCGGCGAGCCGTTCGACGCCGTAGGCCCAATAGGCCCGCCCGCCCAGGAGCCGCACGACGACGACGCGGGCGTGGGCGATGACGGCCTCGACATAGAGGTCGACCGAATAGGGGTGCTGCAGCTTGAGGAGGTTGGCGAGGCGTAAGCTCGGCGCACCGTCGCCCAACGAACGGTGCGCCGCCGCCAGCACCGCGAGCTCGGTCTCGGCGGTGGAGAGGAAAACGATATCGCCCGGCGTCTGGCCCAGATCGACGGGCTCGCCCGCGTCCGCCTCGACCGCCTGCGCGTTCAACAGATGCAACGACGTCCTCCGCTCACCTCACGGCCGCGGAGGTGAGCCGTGCCGCGCGGCCGCGCCAACCCCCCTCGAGGCTCACACCGCGCGGCTGTGACGATCGGCCCCGGCGTCGAGATAGGTGTCGAAGGCGGCCGCCGCGAGCCGCATGAGCGACCAGTGGCTCTCGGGCACCCGGAAGCGCACGCCGTCGGTCTCGACGATGCCGTCCTCGACCAGGGGTGCCATGCGGTCGCGGTCGGGCTCGAGGCGCTCGCGGTCGAGGCCGCGCGCCCGCGCGATCTCGTCGAGATCGACGCGGCCGCCGCACATCAGCCGCTCGATGACGAGCCGGCGCGCGAGGTCCTCCTCGGTCACCGGCCGCCCCTTCGCGACCGGCAGCTCGCCGGCCTCGACGGCCTTTCTGTAGTCGGCCAGATGGTGGTGGTTCTGGGCGTAGCCCTGGGGCAGCGAGCCGATGGCGGTGGTGCCGAGGCCCACCAGCGCGTCGGCCGGATCGGTGGTGTAGCCCTGGAAGTTGCGGTGCAGCGTGCCGTTCGCCGCGGCCTTGGCCATGGCGTCGTCGGGATGGGCGAAGTGGTCGAGGCCGATGCGGACATAGCCGGCGGCTTCGAGCGCCTCGCGTATGGCCTCGAACTGGGCGGCGCGTTCGGTGCCGTCGGGGAGCGCGTCCTCGGGCAGGAGCTGCTGGTGCTTGCGCATCTGCGGGACGTGGGCGTAGCCGAACACCGACAGCCGGTCCGGGCGCAGCTCCAACACCTTCTCGGCGTCGCTGCGGCAGTTCTCCTCGGTCTGGTACGGCAGGCCGTAGATCAGATCGAGGTTGAGGCCGTGGACGCCGGCGGCGCGCAGGCCGTCGGCGGTGGCCCGGGTGACCGCGAAGGGCTGGACCCGGTTGATGACGCGCTGGACCCGGTCGTCGAGCGATTGCACGCCGAGGCTGGCGCGGGTGAAGCCCATGGCCGCGAGGCCGCGGATCAGCGCCTCGTCGCAGGTGCGCGGGTCGAGCTCGAGGGCGACCTCGGCGTCGCGCGCGAAGGGGAACTCGCGGTGGATCGCGTCCAGCACCCGCTCCAGCCCCGCGACCCCGACCGCCGACGGCGTGCCGCCGCCGAAATGCAGATGGACGACGTCGGGCCGCGTCGTCATCGCGCTCGAAACGAGCCCGATCTCGGTGAGCAGAAGCTCGACATAGGCGTCGAGGCGGCTCTGGTGCTGGGTGATGGTCGTCGCACAGCCGCAGTACCAGCAGAGCTCGGCGCAGAAGGGCACGTGGGCGTAGAGCGAGAGCCGGGTCTCGCGCGGCAGCGCCGCCAGCCAGCCGCGGTAGGTCGGCGCGCTCAGCGCGTGGAAATGGGGTGCGGTCGGATAGCTGGTGTAGCGCGGGACCTTTTGATCGCCGTAACGCAGCGCCAACGCCTGGGCCGTGGCCATGCCCCCTCCTTCCGTCCTTCAAACGACTCGACCGGACCACCTGCCGGCGGGCAGAGGATGCGGCCTCGAGTCCGGTCACTCCTCGCCGGAACCCGCCTTCAATGTTTGAGCGAGCCCGGCGGTGACAAGGACGACCTCCGTCGCCCCCGCCGCCAAACGCTGGTGCAGCCGGCCGGCCTCGTCGACGAAGCGCCGCGCCAGCGCGTTCATCGGGATCACGCCCGAGCCCACCTCGTTGCTCACCAGCACCACCGGCCCCCGCCGGGCCGCGAGCGCGGCCTCCAGTTCGTCGGCGGCGGTGGCGACGTCGCGCTCGGCGACGAGGAGGTTGTTGAGCCAGAGCGTCAGGCAATCGACCAGCAGCGCCCGGCCGGGGCTGGCGGCGTCGGCGATCGCGGCGGCGAGCTCCAAGGGCGCCTCGACCAGCGCCCAGGCGTCGCCGCGGCGGGCGCGATGGGCGGCGATGCGCGCCCGCATCTCCGCGTCCCAGGCCTCGGCGGTGGCGATGTAGACCGGGGCGAGGCCGGTCGCCGCGATCCGCCGCTCGGCCCAGCGGCTCTTGCCCGAGCGCTGGCCGCCCAGCGCGAGCACCAACGGCGGCGGCGCGGACAGCGCTTCGCCGGCGACGCCGGGCGTCAGCACGTCGCCTCGTCGCCGCGTTCGGCCGCCGCCGCGCGGGCACGGGCGACGAGCGCGATCAACGCCTCGCGCGCGGCGGCCGGGTCGTCGACCGGGTCGTCGAAGGTGATCCGGGCGGTCTCGCCGCCGCGGCGCAGATCGATGCCGTCGCGGTCGACGCCGGTCAGCCGCCAGCCCCGGCCGCCACGCTCCGCCAGGTGGTTGGCGTAGACGTCGATCGCATCGCCGTGCTCGGTGTTCATGTGCTCGACGATCCCGGCCTCGGCCTCGCCGAGCGCGGCGCTCGCCGCCGGCGCGGCGACGAGGTCGCCGCCGGCGAGCCGAAAGGCGCGCGCGAAGCCGCCGATCAGATGGGCCTGCTCGACCCGCATCGCCCAGTAGGCGAAGTCGCCGAAACCCTCGTAGCGGCTCGCGCCCGGATGGCGGGCGAGATAGCGCGCGCGCAGCGCCGGGCGGGCGTCGTCGCCGACCGGCACCAGCCGGCCCGTCAGCGTCAGTCGTTCGCCGGCCATGCGCTCGGCGAGGCCGGCGGTGTTGTCGAAGAGCAGCGAGGCGCGGGCGTCGGCGTGGAGGTTGCGGGTGTGGTCGGAGAGCTCCGAGAGCAGCAGCACCGGGGTGGCGTCCTGGCCGAGGGCGCAGGCCACCAGCGAGGCGTAGGGCGCGCCGTCGCGGTCGCGGGCGAGGGTGGCGAGCGCGGCCATCGGCACGCTGCGAAGGATCCGTCGGGCGCTTCCGGCGGCATCCTCGGTGGGGTCGTGCGCATCGTTCATGCGTCCAGGCTGCGCCGGCGCGCGCGGGCGGTCAACGTGGTGCCGCGAAGCGCCACACCTCGTCCGCCACCGCGCGCACCAGCCGGCCGGCTTCGACCAGGCGGTTCAGATGCGCCAGCGTCTCGCCGAGGGCGAAGCGGAGCTGGTGGACGTCGTCGACGCGCGCAAACAGCGTGGCCATGACCTCGAACGCCGAGGCCCCGCCGCCGACCGCCGCCGCGGCGGCGTCGAGCCGGTCGTCGTGGAAGCGCACGAGGCCGTCGATGCGGCCGTGCAGATCCTCGAAGGGCCAGTCGTGCGCCGGCAGCACCCGGGTCGCGGCCGGCAGCGCGCGCAGGCGCTGGAGGCTGCGGGTGAAGCGCGCGAGCGGGTCGGCCGTCGGCGCCTGCGGCCAGACCGGCACGTTCGGCGAGATCCGCGGCAGGATCTGATCGGCGGCGAGCAGCAGCCGGTCCTCGGCGCACCAGAGAACGGCCTGGGCCGGGCTGTGGCCTTCGCCGATCCGGACCTCGAACCGTCGCCCGCCGATGTCGAGGACGGCACCGGGGACCAGCGGCGTGAAGGTCGCCGGCGGTGGGGTGACGCGACGCGGGTAGACGTGGCCGTCGGCCTCGAGCGCGCGCAGATGCGCGGCGTCGACGCCGGCGGCGCGGTAGAACGCCATGGCGGTGGCGAGGGCGCGGCTCGGCTCCTCGGCGACGAGATAGCGGGCCATCAGCCACTCGGTCTCCACCATGAGCAAGGCGGCGCCGGTGCGCGCCGCGAGCCAACCGGCGAGACCGACATGGTCGGGGTGGAAGTGGGTGACGACGAGCCGGCGGATCGGCCGCGCCCGCAACGGGCCGTCCAGGAGCGCGAGCCAGACCTCCTTGGATCTGGCGTCGCCGAAGCCGGTGTCGACCACCGTCCAACCGTCGCGGTCCTCGAGGGCGAAGAGGTTGACGTGGTCGAGGGCGAAGGGGAGGGGAAAGCGCAGCCACCGGATCCCCGGCGCGACCTCGACGGCCTCGCCGGGCCGCGGCGCATCGGGACCCGTGCGCGGGGCGGGTTCGGGTCTCATGCGGTGGCGTGGAACTCCAGCGACAGTCCGAGCGCGGGGGCGGCGGTGCCGAGCGAGCCGTCCGCGCGCCGGCGCACCGACCGGCCGCGCGCGGTCAGGGTCTCGGCGGTGCGCGCGGTGTCGCCGACGGCGATGGCGAGCGCCACGAGCCGCGGCGCCTCCACCGGGTCGTCGAGGGTGCAGGGGAGATCGGGGTGCAGCAGCTCGGCGTCGCTCGCCGACGCCAGCAACAGCGTCGCGCCGGCCTGGCGAAAGGCGACGATGGCGTCGGTGCGGGTGATGGCGGCGTCGCCGAACAGGTCGGCGAGGGCGCGGGCCACCGGTTCGGGCTCGGCGACGACGCAGGTGGCGCCGGTGAGCGCGAGCGCGCCGTTGGGGTGACGCAGTGCCGCGGCCGGGCGCAGCGTCTCGGGCGTCAGCGTGCGCGCCCGCACGAGCGGCAGTTCGCCCGCCGCCAGCGGCGTCTCGGCGAAGGCGAGCCGGTGGTCGCCCGCGACCTCGCGCGTCGCCGGGGCGGCGTCGTTGGCGGCCGCGCGCTCGGTGGTGTCGACCAGCCCCACCGCCGCCAGCGCGGGCGTGGCGCCGGGCTCGAACTCCAGATGCTCGAACGCGAAGGCCACCCCGCGCCAAGCGGCCGCGCCCAACGGCACCGTCGCGAACCCCAGGCTCGCGAGCGCCGCTTCGGCGGCGTCGAGGTCGGGCACGCGCAGGCGCAGGCGATCGAGCCGCGTCCGCAGCGGTTCCAAGGTTGCGGTTCTCCCGCGGCTGCCTCACGGTATCCAGGTCTCCGGGCCCCGCCCGAACCGCTGTCGTGTTGGCACGGGACCGTGCGCCATGTCGATCGCTTTGCTCTGCGCCATCCCGCCGGAGTGGCGCCACCTCCACGATGCCATGGCCGGCGGCCGCAGCGAGCGGATCGCGGGCCTCGACTTCGTCCGCGGCCGGCTCGACGCCCACGACGTCGTGCTGGTCCGGGCCGGCATCGGCAAGGTCAACACCGCGATGGTGACGACGCTGCTGGTCGAGCGCTTCGGCGCCGAGATCGTGCTGTTCTCCGGTGTCGCCGGCGGACTCGACCCGGAGCTCGCCATCGGCGACGTCGTGGTCGGTGTGGAGACCTACCAGCACGACGCCGGCGTCATCGACGACGGCGCGTTCCAACCCTACCAGGCCGGCCACGTCCCCTTCTTCAACCCCACCGACCGCTTCGGTTGGCGCGCCTCCGACGAGCTGATCGCCAAGGCCCGCGCCGCCTTCGCCGACATCGCCCTGCCGCCGTTGAGCCGCGAGGCCGGCGGGCCGGGGCGGCCGCCGCTGGTCACCTTCGGCACCGTCGTCAGCGGCGATCAGTACATCCACTGCGAGGCCACCCGGGTGAAGCTGCACGAGCGCTACCGCGCCCAGGCCGCGGAGATGGAGGGCGGCGCGCTCGGCCAGGTGGCGGCGGCCATGGGCGTCGACTGGCTCGACATCCGCGCTCTGAGCGATCTCGCCGGCGCGACCTCGCGGTTCGACTTCGCGAGCTTCGTCGACGAGGTGTCGGCCAGCTCCGCGCGCCTGTTGCGTCGCCTGCTGCCGGAACTCTGAGCGCGCCCATGCACGCCGTCGCCGCGCTCTCCGCCTTCGACCTGCCGTTCCTGCGGCCCACGCAGGACGCCTTTTGGCAGTTGGTGCGACGCGCGCTCGCCGCCCGTGGGATCGAGGACACGCCGGTCAAGCTGACGCGGCCGATCGACGAGCGCCGGCTGTGGACCCATCCGGCGATCGTGCTCGGCCAGCTCGACGCCTACCGCTTCGCCCAGGTCTTTCCGACCACGCTGGTGGCGATCGGCGCCCCGCACTACGCCTGCGAGCGCTGCGAGGGTGCCTGCTACCGCGCCGTCGTCGTGGTCCGCGACGGCGACGACATCCAGGCCTGGACCGGCCTCGAACAGAAGACCGCGGCGGTCGAAGGCCTCGACCGTCTGGGCTCGTGGCGGCTGTTCAAGGCCTGGGTTCAAGGGGTCGTCGACCCGGCGGCGTTCTTCGGCCGGGTGGTCATCAGCGGCGGCTCGGTGGAGAGCTTGAGCCTGGTGCGCTCGAGCGCCGCCGACTACGCCGTTTTGGATTGCGTGTCCTGGCAGCTGGTGCGCGAGCACCTGCCGGCGGTGGCGCGGGGCCTCAGGGTGCTGGCCGAGACCGACCCCGGCCTGGCGCCGCCCTTCGTGTGCTCGGCCGCGTGCGGCGACCGCGAGCGCCACGCCATCTACGAGGCGGTGGCGGAGGTCGTGCACGCCGACGAGGCCGCCGCGATCTGCCGCCGCTTGCGTCTGGCCGAGGTCGAGCCGGCCTCGATGCTCGCCTACGACGCCGAGCCGCGGCCGGTGGCGAGCACCGTCACCCTGTTGTCGGCGGCGCGAAGTCAGCGAGGAAGCTGACCAGCACTTCGGCGGTGGTGACGATGTCCGCGGCCGCGACCTCCTCCGCCGGGTTGTGGCTGACGCCGTCCTTGCAGCGCACGAACAGCATGCCGACCGGGCCGACATGCTGCAGCGACAGCGCGTCGTGGCCGGCGCCGGAGAAGAGTTCGCGCACCGGATAGCCGCGGGCGGCGACGGCGCGGCCGAGGGCGGCGCGCAGGCTCGCGTCCATGGCGCAGCCGCCCGAATCGTAGATCCGCTCCATCTGCACCCGCACGCCGCGGCGCGACGCGATGGCGTCGAGCGCCGTCACCAGCGCGTCGTGAGCGTCGTCGTGGCGGGCCTGGTCGGGGGCGCGGAGGTCGACGGTGAAGGTGACCGCGCCGGGGATGACGTTGATGGCACCCGGCGAGACCTCGACCTTGCCGGTGGTGGCGACGACGCCGTCGCCGGCGCCGGCGACGCCCTCGCCGGCGAGGATCATCTCGGCGGCGGCGGTGAGCGCGTCGCGGCGGCGGCCCATCGGCACGGTGCCGGCGTGGCCGGCGGTGCCGGTGACGGTCAGGCGAAAGCGCGAGCCGACGGCGATGGCGGTCACCACGCCCACGGGCAGGTCCTCGGCCTCGAGCACCGGACCCTGCTCGAGATGGGCCTCGACGAAGCCGAGCACGCGCCCCGGATCGTAGCGGCAGCTCGCCAGCGCGTCCGGATCGAAGCCGGCCCGGCGCATGGCGTCGCGCATGGTGATGCCGTCGGCGTCGGGCCACGCCAGCACCGTCTCGTCGAAGACGCCGGCCATGGCCCGGCTGCCGATCATCGAGGTGCCGTAGCGCGTGCCCTCCTCGTCCGAGAAGCAGACGATGTCGAGGTGGTAGGGCAGGCGCCGGTCCGCCGCGGCGAGCGCCTCGACGCAGGCGATGCCGAGGAGCACGCCCATCGCCCCGTCGTAGCGTCCACCCTGGCGCACGGTGTCGTGGTGCGAGCCCAACAGCAGCACCTCGGCATCCTTGTCGACATCGTCGCCGGCGGCGGCGGCGTCTTCGGCGGCGGCCCAGCGGCCGATCAGGTTGCCGGCGGCGTCGACCCGCGTGGTCATGCCGGCCTGTTCCATCCAGCCCCGCAGTCGCTCCAGCGCCTCGAGGTGCTCGGGCGTCGCGAACAGGCGGGTGACGCCGGGGCCGGGCTCGCCGATGGCGGCGAGCTCGCCGTGGCGCGCGACGAGGGCCTCGGCCACGGCCGGCGGCAGCGCGGGCGCCGTCATCGCACCGGGCCGTGGGGCAGGTCGGTCAGGGCGCGTTCGGCGAAGAAGGCGCCGAGTTCGTCGGGTTCGTCGAGGTGGCGAAAGCCCATGGCGTTGCGGGTCTCCAGGGTGGCGCAAGCGATGTGCGGAAGCGTGAAAACGCCGTCGTCGGCGCTGCGGGCGTGTCGCCCGGCTCGAGCCCGCGCGCCGCGGCGGTATCGGGAGCGCGGCCTTTCCAACCTACCGCGACCGGGCGTCACGATCTTCACGTTTTCGGGAAGAGAGCGCCGGTGTGCGGCGTCCTTTTCTATATCCGGTTCGGTGATCACGCCGTCGGCGCCGGCGAGGCCGGCCGGGATCCCGTCGTCGCCGAGACCGTGGTCATCCGCGTTCGGGCGTGCGTCGTAGCCGGCGGCCGGCCGCTCGGTGACCGCGGGGGGCAACCGACGCGTGACGACAACGGTGGGGCGCGACTGCTTCATGAAGTTTCCTTGGCGTGACCTCGAGGGCGGACGCTCGGCACGTTGCGCTGGTAGCGCAGACGCGGCCGCCTCGCCAACGGCGCAGGCGCGGGCGCGCGCCCGATGGCCCGTGCGAGCGATGCGTCGGGTGCTGGCGGCGGGCGTCGGCCTGTTCGCCGGGGCGGCCGCCGCCGCCCCCGCCGACATCACGCCGCACCGGGCCTTTTACGAGCTGCACCTCGCCGGGGGGTCGAACACGCTGGTCGCCGCCGGCGGAGGGCTCGCGGTCGAATGGCGCGCCCAGTGCGGCGGCGTCACCAGTCGCCAGCGGCTCGGGTTCGTCGGCAGCCTCGCCGGCGGCGGCGAGATCGACTACGACGTCCGCGTCTCCACCTGGGAGGCCGCGGACGGCCGCCGCATGCGCTTCAGCATGCGCAGCTATCGAAGCGGCCGTCTGGTCGAGGAGTACCGCGGTCGGGCGCGGATGCCCGACGGCGGCGGGCCGGGCCGGGCGACCTACACCGTGCCCGAGGGCGTCGAGATGCGGCTGCCGCCGGACACGCTGTTTCCGACCGGCCACATGGAACGGCTCATCGACCGGGCCGCGGCCGGAGCGGCGGTCGCGAGCACCGCGCTGTTCGACGGCGCCGGGGTCGGCGGCGACGCCTTGACCTTCGTGACCGCCGCCATCGGCGACCCGCGACCCGCCGCCGCTCCGGGCGCCGGCGCCGGCGACGGCGACGGCGAAAAGGCCTGGCCGATGGCGCTGGCCTATCACGCCCTCGCCGAGGGTGACGCCGGCGCCCCGCGGTTCGAACTCAGCTTCGATCTTTCGGACGCGGGGGTGATGCGCAACGTGGTGCTGGACTACGGCCCCTTCGCGCTGCGCGCCCGGCTCACCCGTTTCGAGCGACTGAGCCCTCCGCGCTGCGATTGAGCGCGGCGTCGCGGCCGAGCCAGGCCGCACCGCGCACACCCGAGCTGTCGCCGTGGCGTGCCGGCTCGAGGCGGGTGGCGACGGCGTCGGCGAAGACCCAGTGCGCCCACCGCGCCGGCACCTCGCGGTAGAGCGCTTCGAGCGCCGAGACGCCGCCGCCCACGACGATGACGTCGGGGTCGAGCACGTCGACGACGGTCGCGCTCGCCTTGGCGAAGCGCTCGACATAAGCGGCGATCACCGCCCGCGCCGCGTCGTCGCCGGCCGCGGCCGCGGCGGCGAGGGCGGCGCCGTCGAGGCGGCGGCCGAGACCGGCCTCGGCTTCGCGGGCGAGGGCGGGACCGGCGAGCCAAGTCTCGATGCAGCCGCGCTTGCCGCACCAGCAGGCCGGGCCGGGCCACTCGTCCGCGTCGGGCCAGGGCAGGGGGTTGTGGCCCCACTCGCCGGCGATGCCGTTGGCGCCGCGCACGAGGCGGCCGTCGACGACGAGGCCGCCGCCGGTGCCGGTGCCGACGATGACGGCGAACACCACCGCCGCACCCGCGCCGGCGCCGTCGGTGGCCTCGGACAGCGCCAGGCAGTCGGCGTCGTTGGCGCAGGCGACCGGCCGGGCGAGCGCGAGCTCGAGGTCGCGGCCGAAGGCGCGGTCGTTGAGCCAAGTGGAGTTGGCGTTGCGCATCCGCCCGGTCCGCGGCGACAGCGAGCCCGGATGGCCGACGCCGACGCTGGCGTGCGCGCCGAGCTCGGTTTCGGCGGCCGCGACCAGCTCCGTCACCGTCCGGACGGTCGCGTCGTAGTCGTCGCGGGGTGTCGGTGTCCGCCGCTTCACCCGGACCGTCCCCTCGGGCCCCAGCGCGACGATTTCGATCTTCGTGCCGCCCAGGTCGATCCCGATCGCCGGCCCGCTCATGATCCCGGCGGCGCTACTTCATCTTGGATTCGGTGAACTCGACGTGCTTGCGGATCTTCGGATCGTACTTCTTGAACTTGAGCTTTTCGGTCGCGTTCCGCGTATTCTTCTTGGTGGTGTAGAAGTACCCGGTGCCGGCGCTGCTCACGAGCTTGATCAGCACGGTCGTCGGCTTCGCCATCGGTGGTTCCTCGCCCGCGTATCGTGGCCGCGGAAGATGCGAGGGTGGCCGTCGGGTGTCAACCGCGCGCGCGGCGCGAGCGGTGCTGCGGCCGTTCGATCCGCCGGGCGTGGCGCCGCGACGGCGTGCGCTCGGTGACCGCGGTGTGATCGGTGACGCGACCGACCAGCCCGCCCTGCAGGCTGTCGGCCTCGGCCAGCTCGATCTCGACGCGGTCGCCGATGCCCAGATGCTCGCCGGTGCGGCTGCCGAAGAGCGCGCTCTGGGCCTCGTCGTAGACGAAATACTCCGTACCCAACGTCGCCACCGGCACGAAGACGTCGGCGCCGGTGTCGTCGAGGCGGATAAAGAGGCCGGGCCGCTGCACCCCGCCGATGCGGCCGGTGAAGCGGGCGCCGATGCGGTCCTTCAGGTAGTAGGCGACGAAGCGGTCGGTGGTCTTGCGCTCGGCCTCCATCGCCCGGCGCTCGGTGGTCGACACCTGCTGGCCGAGCTCGGTCAGGGGTGCGCGCTCGTAGCGCGCGCCGCCGGCGCCGAGCTCCAGCGCCTCGATCAGCGCGCGGTGGACGACGAGATCGGCGTAGCGCCGGATCGGCGAGGTGAAGTGGGCGTAGTAGCGCAGGTTGAGGCCGAAATGGCCGATGTTCTCCGGGCTGTAGACCGCCTGCGACTGCGCCCGGAGGATGTAGCCGTTGATGGTCTCCTCGAGCGGGTGGTCCTTCACCCGCCGCAGCAGTTTCTCGAAGTCGCGCGGGGTGCGGAGATGGTGCGCCTTGGCGTCGATGCCGAGGCCGTGCAGGAACTGGGTCAGCGCCTCGATCTTGTCGGGCTGCGGCTTGTCGTGGACGCGAAAGAGCGCCTCGCGCCCCCGCGCCACCAGCGTCTCCGCCGCCGCCACGTTGGCGAGCACCATGAACTCCTCGATGAGCCGGTGCGCGTCGAGGCGCTCGCGGGCGACGATCTGCGCCGGCGCGCCGTCGTCGTCGAGCTCGACCACCCGCTCGGGCAGGTCGAGGTCGAGCGTGCCGCGGTCGCGCCGGGCCCGATCCAGCGCCCGCCGGGCGGCGAACAGCGGCTCGATCACCGGCTCGACGAGCGGGCCGGTGGTGTCGTCGACATGGCCGTCGACGGCGTTTTGGACCTGCTCGTAGGTGAGCCGCGCGGCGGAGCGCATCATCCCCCGGCCGAAGCGGTGGGCCTTGAGCTTGCCCTGGGCGTCGATCACCATCTCGACCGCGAGGCAGCCGCGCGGCTCGCCGGGGCGTAGCGAGCACAGGCCGTTGGAGAGCCCCTCGGGCAGCATCGGGATGACGCGGTCGGGGAAGTAGACCGAGTTGCCGCGCTCCTTGGCCGTGCGGTCGAGGGCGTCGTCCGTGCGGACGTAGTGGGCGACGTCGGCGATCGCGACGATCAGGCGAAAGCCGCCGTCGTTGGCCGGATCGTCGTCGGGTGTGGCGTGGACGGCGTCGTCGAAGTCGCGGGCGTCCGCGCCGTCGATGGTGACGAGCGGCACCTCGCGCAGATCGATCCGCCCCTCGATGTCCGGGACCTCGGCGGCCTCGGCCTGGGCGATGGCGGCGTCCGAGAACGCCTCGGGCAGCTGCAGCTCGGCGGCGGCGATGCGCGAGAAGTGCCGCGGCTCGGCGGCGTCGCCGAAGCGCTCGGTGACGCGGCCGCGGGCGAGGCCCATGCGCTGCGGCGTCGTCGGCTCGGCGGCGACGAGATCGCCGGGTGCCGCGTCCTTCATCAGGTGCGGATCGAGCCGGAGCCCGCGCTCCTTGCGGTTCGCCGGCCTCAGCCAATAGCCGTCGGCCACGGCCTCGACGACACCGACGACGCGGCCGCCCTCGCGCGGCAGGATGCGGATGAGCCCGGTGTCGTAGTCGCCGTCGTCGCGGCGCTCGGTGCGCACCAATACCCGGTCGCCCACGCCCGGCGGCTTGCCGCGGACGTCGTCGAGCGCGAGGTGGAGGGTGGCCTCGTCGCCGTCGTGCGTCGCGGCGGGACGCAAGGTGGCGTCGCCCTCCTCGTCGATCGCGGTGACGACGGCGACCACCACGCGCGGCAGTACGCCCTCGGGCGACAAGCGACGGCCGCGGCCGCGCTCGATCAGACCCTCGTGCTGGAGCTCCTTCAAGATCTCCTTGAGCTCGACGCGTTCGGCGCCTTTGACGCCGAGGGCGCGGGCGATGTCGCGCTTGCTGGTGAGCCCGGGGTTCTCGGTGATGTGCCGGAGCACGCTCTCGCGGTCGAGGCGGTGGCGCCTCATGAGCCGGTCTGGCGCCCACCGCCGCTCGCGTCGCCGCCGCTTCTCGAACCACCGGTCTTGCCGCCGCCCTTCGAGCCGGCGCCCTTGTCCGAGGCGGGCTTGGCGCCGGTCGACTTGGTAGCGGTCGACTTGGTCGCGGTCGACTTGGTAGCGGTCGACTTGGTGTTGCCCGAGGCCGATTTGGTGGTCTTGCTCGTCGGGCTCGACTTGGCCTTGCTCTTGGCGGGCTTGGTGTTGGTCTTCGCCGCCTTTTGCGCCAGGATCTCGACCGCCGCGTCGAACTCCAGGCTGTCGGGATCGGTGCCCTTGGGCAGGCTGGCGTTGAGCTTGTTCCACTTGAGATAGGGCCCGAAGCGGCCGTCGCGCAGCTCGATGGGCTTGCCGTCCTCGGGGTGCTCGCCGAGCGTCTTGCCGGCGCTCGCCGTGTCGCCGCCGCGCCGGCCGCCCTTGCCGCCCTTCTTCTCCAACACCGTCAGCGCGCGGTTCATGCCGATCGTCAACACGTCGTCGTCGGCATCGAGCCGGGCGTAGGTCCGTCCACGCTGCACGAACGGCCCGTAGCGGTTGATGCCCGTCATCACCGGCTCGCCGTCGCCGTCGACGCCGACCTCGCGCGGCAGCGCCAAAAGCTTGAGCGCGACGACGAGATCGACGTCGGCGGGGCTGATCGTCGGCGGCACGCTCACCCGCTTCAGCTCGTCGCCGGAGCCGCGCTGGATGTAGGGCCCGAAGCGGCCGATCCGGAGCCAGACTTCCTCCGAGAGCTCCGGATCGACGCCCAAGAGGCGCTCCTTGGGCAGGTCGGTGCCGCCGTCGCCGGCCTGCTCGCCGAGCTTTCGCGTGAAGCGGCAGTCGGGGTAGTTCGAGCAACCGATGAACCCGCCGAACTTGCCGAACTTGAGGCTGAGCCGGCCGTCGCCGCATTGCGGGCACCGGCGCGGGTCGCTGCCGTCCTCGCGCGCCGGGAACAGGTGCGGGGCGAGCGCGGCGTCGAGGGCGTCGATGATCTCGGCGTTGCGCTTGCCCTTGACCTCTTCGGTCAGGGCGAAGAACGGGTTCCAGAACTCGCGCAGCACCTGCTTCCAGTCGACCTCGCCGGCGGCGACCGCGTCGAGCTGGTTCTCCAGCTCGGCGGTGAAGCCGTATTCGACGTAGCGCTCGAAGAACTTCGTCAAAAACGCGCTCACCATGCGCCCGCGGTCTTCCGGCACGAAGCGCTTGCTCTCCAGCCGGACGTAGTTGCGGGCCTGCAGCACCGAGATGATGCTGGCGTAGGTCGACGGCCGACCGATGCCGAGCTCCTCCAGCCTCTTGACGAGGCTGGCCTCGGTGTAGCGTGGCGGCGGCTCGGTGAAGTGCTGCTCGGCCTTGATGGCGTGCTGGCGCGCCGGCTCGCCCTCGGCCATCGCCGGCAACAGCCGGTCGCTCTCGTCGTCGGCGGCCTTCTCGCTCGGCGCGTCGTCCACCCCCTCGCGGTAGACCTTCAAGAAGCCGTCGAAGGCGATGGTCTGGCCGGTGGCGCGCAGGCCGACGCCGTCGCCCGCGAGCGTGACCGCGACGCGGTCGAGCACGGCCGCCGCCATCTGGCTCGCCACCGTGCGCTTCCAGATCAGCTCGTAGAGCCGGCGCTGGTCCTCGTCGCAGAAGCGCGCGACCTGGTCGGGCCGGCGCGCGAGGTCGGTCGGGCGGATGGCCTCGTGGGCCTCCTGGGCGTTCTTGGTCTTGGTCTTGAAGCGGCGCGGTTGGTCGGGCAGGTAGCGCGCGCCGTAGTGCTCGCCGATGACCGCGCGCGCGCCGTCGAGCGCGGATTGGGAGAGCTGCACGCTGTCGGTGCGCATGTAGGTGATCAGCCCCACCGTCTCGCCGCCGAGCTGGACCCCCTCGAACAGCTTCTGGGCGGTGCGCATCGTCCGATCCGCACCGAAGCCGAGCTTGCGCGAGGCCTCCTGCTGCAGGGTCGAGGTCGAGAACGGCGGCGCCGGGTTGCGGCTGGTCTGCTTCTTCTCGACGCTCGCCACCTGGAGGTCGGCCTGCTCGACGCGGCGCTTGGCCGCCATCGCCTCGGCTTCGGCGCCGAGCGCGAACTTGTCGAGCTTGTTGCCGTCGAGATGGGTGAGCCGGGCGCGAAAGCGCTCGTCGCGGGCGGTGGCGAGGTCGGCCTCGACCGTCCAGTATTCGCGCGCGACGAAGCGCTCGATCTCGTCCTCGCGCTCGCACACCAGCCGCAGCGCCACCGACTGCACCCGGCCGGCCGACTTCGCCCCCGGCAGCTTGCGCCACAGGACGGGTGAGAGGGTGAAGCCGACGAGATAGTCGAGCGCGCGCCGGGCCTGGTAGGCGTCGATCAGGTCGGGGTGGAGGTCGCGCGGATGCGCCATCGCCTCCAGCACCGCCTGCTTGGTGACCTCGTGGAAGACGACGCGTTTGACCTCGGTCGTCTTCAGCGCGCCCTTGTCGGCGAGGGCGGCCAGGAGGTGCCAGGAGATCGCCTCGCCCTCGCGGTCGGGGTCGGTGGCGAGGTAGAGCCGATCGGCCTGCTTCACCGCCTTGGCGATCTCGTTGACGTGACCCTTTTTGTCGCTCAGCACGTCGTAATGCATCCGGAAATCGGCGTCGGGCTCGACCGACCCTTCCTTTTCCGGCAGATCGCGGACGTGGCCGTAGCTCGCGAGGACTTGGTAGTCCTCACCAAGGTACTTGTTGATGGTCTTGGCTTTGGCCGGCGACTCGACGACGACGACGTTCATGCGCGCGGGTACCCGTGGCTTGTGACGGACGCGGCCGGAAAGGTGGGGTCAAACCACCAAAAGGGAAACCCGGTTCCCCGAATGCCGTTCGATTTCCCCGGCGAGTTCCAGGTCCATCAGCGCGTTTTGGACCTGCGCCGGCGACGCATGACACTGGCGGATCAGCTCGTCAACCGCGACGGGTTCGAGCGCCAGCCGCGCCCGGATCTCGGCCTCCAGCGCGCCGGCCGCCGGCGGTGTGGCGGATGCGGGCGGCGCGGGTGTCTCGCGTTCAGGTTGAGGTCGCGGCGGCGCGGCTTTCCGGGTCGGCGCGGCTTTGGGGGCCGCCACGGCGAACGGCGCCAGCACCGCCAGCACGTCCCCGGCGCTCTCCACCAGCTGCGCGCCCTCGCGCAACAGGCGGTTGGTGCCGCGGTGGCGCTCGTCGAGCGGACTTCCCGGTACGGCCATGACCTCGCGCCCCTGGTCGGCGGCGAACCGCGCGGTGATCAGGCTGCCCGAACGCGGCGCCGCCTCGACCACGAGCACGCCTTGCGCGAGCCCGGAGATCAAGCGGTTGCGGCGGGGGAACTGCGACGCCTGCGGCTTGGCGCCGAGCGGGCGCTCGGTGACGATCACCCCGCTCGCCGCGATGGCGCCGGCGAGCTCGGCGTTCTCGGCCGGGTAGACCACGTCGATGCCGGTGGCGACGACGGCGACGGTGACGCCGTGGCCGATCGCGCCCTCGTGCGCCGCGGTGTCGATGCCGCGGGCGAGCCCGGAGACCACGCCCACGCCTTCGCCCGCGAGCTCGGCCGCGATCTCGCGCGCGAGCTTGCGCCCGCCGGCCGAGGCGTTGCGCGCGCCCACCACGCCGACCAGCCGGCCGCCGAGCAGCGCCGGATCGCCCTTCACCGTGAGCACCCACGGCGCCTGCTCGGCGGCGGCGAGCGCCGTTGGATAGTCCGGATCGCCGCGGGCGAGAAAGCGCGCGCCGGCGGCGAGCGTGGCCTCGATCTCGGCCTCGACCTCGCGCGGATCGGCGAGCCGGACGGTGCCGGGCCCCAGATCCTCCAGCGCCGCGACGGCGGCGGTGGCCGAGCCGTGCCGCGCCATCAGCCGAGCGAGCTGGCCGGGCCCGATCCCCGCGGTGCGGGCGAGCCGAAGGAGCGCGCGCAGGTTGGCGTCGGCGTCGACCATGGCGCCTTGCTCGGGCGCCGCCGCACCGCTGTCAATCGCGATCGGCCGCGCCGCGACCGTGGGGTGCGCGAGGGGCGTGAGGCGGCGCCTTGCGCCGGCGCGGCGGGACCCGGCCGCGGCTCAGCCGCCGCCGGCGGCGCCGAGCTTGTTCTCGTTGCCGGCGAGCAGCCGGCGGATGTTGGAGGCGTGCTTGACGACGACCACGAGCGCGATCGCCGCGAGCGCCGGCACGAAGGCGTGCCAGCCGAGCGCCCAGGCGGCGAGGGGCGCCGCCGCGCAGGCGGTGAGCGAGCCCAGCGAGACGTAGCGCGACAGCCAAACCACCGCGACGAAGGCGGCGAGCGCGATCGCGCCCGCGAGCGGCACCAGCGCGAAGACCACGCCCGCCGAGGTCGCCACCCCCTTGCCGCCCGCGAAGCCGAGATAGACCGGCCAGCAATGGCCGACGACGGCGGCGATGGCCACCAGCTTGGCCATGTCGGGGCCGAACCAGGCGTAGGCGAGGGCGGTCGGCAACCCGCCCTTGAGGGCGTCGAGAACCAGCACGGCGAGGGCGAGGCCCTTGCGGCCGGTGCGCAGCACGTTGGTGGCACCGGTGTTGCCCGAGCCGATGCGGCGGAGATCGCCGGCGCCGGCGAGCTTGACCAGGAGCGGGCCGAAGGGGATGGCGCCGATCAGGTAGGCCGCCACCGCCGCGGCGGCGAGCGGCCACCAGTAGGCCGGACCGCCCAACGGGTCGATCACGGCGTGGTCTCGTAGCTGTAGACGGTGCGGCCGTCGACGAAGGTGCGCAGCACCCGGCCCTGCACCAGCCGGTTCTCGAACGGTGTGTTCTTGGCGAGGCTGTGGAGATCGGTGAGCGCGATCCGCCACGGCCGCTCGGGATCGAACAGGACGAGGTCGGCGGCGCGGCCGACCGCCAGCCGGCCGGCGTCGAGGCCCAAAAGGTCGGCCGGGGCGCGGGTGAGCCGGTCCAAGAGGTCCAACAGGCCGAGCGTGCCGTCGTGGACGAGGCCGAGGGCGACCGGCAGCATGGTCTCGACGCCGATGGTGCCGAACTCGGCGTCGGCGAAGGGCAGGCGCTTTTCGTCCTGGTCCTGCGGGCGGTGGTCGGAGGCGATCGCGTCGAGCGTGCCGTCCTTGAGGCCCTCGACCAGCGCGCGCCGGTCGTCCTCGCCCCTGAGCGGCGGGCGGATCTTGGCGAAGGTGCGGTAGCCCTCGACCTCGAGCTCGTTGAGCATGAGGTGGTTGGGGCTGACGTCGGCGGTCACCGGCAGGCCGCGGTCCTTCGCCCGGCGGATCGCGGCGACGCCCTCGCGGGTCGAGAGCTGGGCGGCGTGATAGCGCGCCCCGGTGAGCTCGACGAGGCGGAGGTCGCGCTCCAGCAGAATGACCTCGGCGGCGTTGGGGATCCCGGCGAGGCCGAGGCGGGTGGCGAGCGCGCTGTCGTTCATCACGCCCTCGGGCGCCAGGGCCGTGTCCTCGGGCCGCTGGAGCACCGGCGCGCCGAAGCGCCCGGCATAGGCGAGCGCCCGGCGCATCACCCGGCTGTCGGCGACGGGGTGCGGGCCGTCGGTGAAGCCGACCGCGCCGGCCTCCTTCAGCAGGCCGATCTCGGCGAGCTGGCGGCCCTCGAGCCCGCGGGTGAGGGCACCGTAGGGATGGACCTTGACGCCGCGGGCGCGACGCGCGCGGCGGGCGACGTATTCGACCATCGCCGGGTCGTCGACGGGCGGGTCGGTGTCGGGCAGGAGCGCCAACGAGGTGACGCCGCCGGCCAGCGCCGCCGCCGAGCCGCTGTCGAAGGTTTCCTTCTCCTCCGCGCCGGGCTCGCCGAAATGGACCCGGAGGTCGACCAGCCCGGGCGCCAGGCAGGCGCCCTCGGCGTCGACCACCGTGGCGCCCTCGGGGCCCGCGCGCACGGCGGGGCCGAGCTCGCGGATGACGCCGTCGACGACCAGCACGCCGCCGGTCTCGTCGCGCCCGCTCGCCGGATCCAAGAGGCGCGCGTTCACGATCGCGGTGACGTAGCGGCTCACGCCCCGCCCTCCCGCAGATCGCGGGTGAGGATCTCGAGCACGGCCATCCGCACGGCGACGCCGAGCTCGACCTGGTCGAGGATGGCGCTGCGCTCGATGTCGTCGGCGAGCGTGCCGTCGATCTCGACGCCGCGGTTCATCGGCCCGGGGTGCATCACCAGCGCGTCGGGCTCGGCGCGGGCGAGCTTGTCGCGGTTGAGGCCGTAGAGCTCGAAATACTCGCGCACGCTCGGCAGATAGCTGCCCTCCATGCGCTCGTGCTGCAGCCTGAGCATCATCACGATGTCGCAGCCCTCGAGCCCGCGGGCCATGTCGAAGAAGACCTCGCAGCCGTAGCTCTCGACCGCGGTCGGCAACAGCGTCGGCGGTGCGACCAGCCGCACCCGCGCGCCCATGGCGGAGAGCAGCAGGAGGTTCGAGCGCGCCACCCGCGAGTGCAGGATGTCGCCGCAGATGGCCACCGTCAGCCCCTCGAGCCGGCCCTTGCGGCGGCGGATGGTGAGCGCGTCGAGGAGCGCCTGGGTCGGGTGCTCGTGGGCGCCGTCGCCGGCGTTGATGACCGCGCAGTTGACGTGGCGGGCGAGGAGCGCCACCGCCCCCGACCGCTCGTGGCGCACCACCAGCACGTCCGGGTGCATGGCGTTGAGCGTGACCGCGGTGTCGATCAGGGTCTCGCCCTTCTTCATCGCCGAGCTGCGCATCGCCATGTTGACGACGTCCGCCGACAGCCGCTTGCCGGCCAGCTCGAAGCTGGTCTGGGTCCGCGTCGACGGCTCGAAGAAGAGGTTGATGTGGGTCAGCCCCTTCATCAGGGGGCGTTTCTTGTCGGGCTGGCGGTTGAGCTCGACATAGCCGTCGGCGGTGTCGAGCAGATCCTGAATGGCCCAGGGCTGCAGCCCCTCGATGCCGAGGAGATGCCGGCCGGTGAAGCGGAGATCGGCGGCGGTCAAGGGCATGGCCGTATTATGAGCCGTCGCCGGCCGGCGGACAATCGTCCGCCGCGACCGGCTCCAGCGCCAGCCTCGCCGGGGTGCGGCGGCGGCCCCAATGCGCCAACAGCGCGCCGCCCTTGGCCCAGAGATCGGCGTCGTCGATGCGCAGGACGGCCTGGCCGCGCGCGGCCCGCGCGCCGGCGAGGGCCGCGGCGTAGATCGGAAGAGCACACGTCTGAACTCCAGTCACGTGAAACGATATCGT